>JAGWQP010000032.1 GCA_028876805.1 Acidobacteriota bacterium
ACCGCCCAAGGCGCCGTGGATTTGGCCAGCCACAGCCCGTGCGGCGGCCCCTGTTCGGAGCCGGGTGCGCTTCGGCAGCATGCGTTCAAATTAGGCCCGGGGTCGTGTCCACAGCCAACCGCCCAGTCACTAAACGCGGGAGGCATCCAGCCCGGCAGCGGCCTGCTCGAGTGGCTTCAGACAGAACCACCTCGAGGAAAATTCGATGCTTATGAGGGGCAAACGCTATCCGCCCGAGCTCTGTTCGCGCGGTCCGGTGCGACCGAAGGGAACCATTTCTGTCCGCTCCAACAAATACACTTCGCCCCCGGTCCGGGAGTGTTGTCAGGCGCAACTCGCGCCTATAGCGAACAGTCATAGACGGCTCGATGGCTTTGATTTCAGAGCACGCCGTCATCGTGGAGTCGGGCTCGCGACTGCGGCACCGCGCGAAGAATGGTAACAGGTCACTCGGGCATGGCACACTAGATAGCTATGAGCGCTCAAACCGAATTCGTCACCTTGTCTGTGAGCGACGGCACGTCGATGCGGGCCTACGTCGCACGTCCACAAGGAAAACCCCGCGCGGGACTGATCGTGTTCCAAGAGGCGTTTGGCGTCAACCCTCACATTCGTGACGTGACCGCACGCTTTGCCGGCCAGGGCTACCTTGCCATCGCTCCGGAACTGTTCCACCGGACGGCTCCGGGCTTGGAAGCCAGCTACACGGATTTTCCATCGGTGATGCCGCACCTACAGGCGTTGACCGATGGCGGCCTCGAGAGAGACAGTCACGCGGCATTCGACTGGGTCCAGCGTGATTCCAAGGGCCTCGTGACCGGGGCCATTGGATATTGCATGGGCGGGCGGGCGGCCTGCTATGCGGCAATCACGGTGCCGGTGGTTTGCGCGGTCTCCTACTACGGTGGTGGGATCGTGCCCGGCCGACTGAAGGACGCCAAGGCGCCGGTGATGTTCTTCTGGGGCGGCAAGGATGGGCACATCGCGCCCGAGCAAGTGGACGCCGTCGTGAGCGCCATGCGCGCGGCAGGCAAGCCATACGTCAACGTGGTGTTTTCCGAAGCCGAGCACGGTTTCTTCTGCGACGCCCGCGCCAGCTACAACCCCGTCGCGGCGAAACAAGCCTGGCCGCTGACTCTAGCGTTTCTCGAAACGCACTTGGCCGGAGCAACCCGCCAAGCGGGCGCGTAAATTCGCGGCGAACGCCTTTGCTTCAGGCCTGAGAGTCCCGGCCTGCAATCAGACTCGACACAGGGGCCATGGCTGCCGAGATGGGCGATAGCGGTCCGAAGACGGCGCAGCGCCCTGCTGCGACATCAGCGGTTAGAGTTTAGAGCCCGCCGAAAATCTTTGGATCACGCCGGCGAGTCCCGGTTAGGAGGCCTGCGCCAACCGGCGATGTTCCTTCAAGATGCAGTGGTCCATGACGACGGTGAGGCCGGCGGCTTCGGCACGCCGCGCGGCTTGTTCATGGATGACGCCCTCCTGCATCCAGATCGCCTTCGCGCCGTTGCGGATCGCCGCCTCAACAATCTCCGGCACGAACTCGGAACGGCGAAAGATGTCGACGACATCCACCGGCACAGGCACGGAATCCAAATCAGGGTAGCTTTTTTCACCGAGGACTTCGTCTTCGAGCGGGTTCACCGGAATGACGCGGTATCCGACGCGTTTGAGGTACTCGCTGACGCCGTAACTGGGACGGAACCGCTTGTTGGAGAGACCGACCACGGCGATGGTCCGGGCCGAGTGAAGGATTTCCGAAATCGATTTCATACGGCTTCTTTTAAGGGAGTGCGGCGGAGCGCGCGCCGCAGGCGGCGGACCTCTTCTTCGGAAAGATAGCGGAATTGGCCGGGCTTGAGAGGTCCCAACTCGAGCGGGCCAATGCGCACGCGCTTGAGCTTCTCGACCAGGCGGCCGAAATGCTTGAACATCAGTCGGATCTGTTGATTCCGGCCTTCGAAGAGCCGCACTTCATACCACGGGTTGTCGGCCGCGTGGACAAGCTTAAGCCCGGCCGGCAAGGTGCGCTGCCCCGAAAGGGGGACGCCCTGTCGGAATTGTTCCTCCTGCGCGGCACCGAGGGCGCCATTGACCTTGACCAGATAGGTTTTGGGCAGATGCGTCGCCGCCGACAAGATGGCGTTGGCCATTTCTCCGTCATTCGTCAACAGCAGCAGACCCTCACTGTGATAGTCGAGACGGCCTACCGGATACACGCGTTCTTTGACACCGTAGAGCAGTTCCATCACCGTAGCGCGATTCTGCGGATCGCTGACGGTGGTGACAGTGTTGTTGGGCTTGTGCAGCGCGATGTAGGCTAGCCGCCGGGGGGCGCGCAGAAGGCGGCCGTCCACCTTGATGTGGTCGCGGGCGAGATCGGCCTTCGACCCGAGCTCCGTGACGATGGCGCCATTCACGGTTACGCGGCCTTCCCGCATCATCTGTTCCGCATGGCGGCGGGAGGCGATCCCGGCGTGAGACAGGATTTTCTGCAACCGCTCGTCGGGCATCACGTCTCCGGTCGAGGGGCGGCCGAGTCGCTGGCAGATGGCTCGCTGGCTGCTGGCTCGCTGACTGCTGACTCGCTGACTGCCGGCTCGCTGACTGCCGGCTCGCTGGCTGCTGGCTCGCTGAATGCCGGCTCGCTGGCCGCTGGCTCGCTGACTGCTGACTCGCTGACTGCTGGCTCGCTGACTGCTGACTCGCTGGCTGCTGGCTCGTTAGGGGCAGTTTCGCTTGCGGCAGTTTCGCTAGCGGCAGTTTCGCTAGCGGCAGTTTCGCTAGCGGCAGTTTCGGTTCCGGGAGTCTCGCTCTCGGCCATAGCCAGCCGCCGGATTTCTTCGAATTCCTTGAGCGAGGGTAGTTCACTCAGGTCCTTTAGCCCAAACTGAACCAGAAAATCCTTTGTCGTTTTGTACAGGATCGGCTTGCCGATGACCTCCTTATGGCCGGCCGTGGTGATCAGCTTGCGGTCCAACAGCGTCTTGATCACGCCGGCACCCTGGACGCCGCGAATCTCCATGACTTCCGGCGCCGTGACCGGCTGTTTGTAGGCAATCACCGCCAGGGTTTCCAACGCCGCCAAAGAGAGCTTTAAAGGCGATTTAAGACTCCTCACCAAGTTGCGAACCGCTTCGTGATGCTCCGGCTTGGTGGCCATCTGAAAGCCTCCCGCCACTTCCCGGATGGTGACGCCGTGGCCGGGCTTTTCGAATTCGGCGACGAGCTGTTCGAGCGCCCCGCGAACCCGTTCCGGGGGCTGCTCGAGCACAGCCGCCATCTGCGCCACCGTGAGCGGCTCCTCGGTGACGTAGACCATGGCTTCGATGACCGCCTGGAGCCGCGCATCTTCCATCGACACCGGCTCTTCGGCGCTCGCCATCAGTTCATCCATGGACAGTAGCGGCTGAGGGTCCAACTCTTCCATGGGGTTCAAACGTAATCCTCCTCGATCGCCGCCATCGGCTGATCGGAGGCAAAGACGGTGTCGAACCCGGCGTTCCGGGTAAGCGCGATTTCGCCAAACAGATCTTGCTGTGTCACCGCCACGGCTTGCAGCCGCACCACTTCGAGAACCGCCAAGAACAAGACGACCATCACACGTCGCGTGCGCTGCAGCTCGAACACGCGCAGGATGAATACGGGTTGGTCGGGGCCCGCTTCCACAAAAAGGTCCCGGAGGTAGCGGATCATGTCCGCCACGGTGACGTCCGCCTCATCCACCTCGTAGACCGGACGGTTCTTTGCGCGTTCCAGGATCTCGCTGAACGCCTTGACCAGGTCGAACAGCGTAACGGCCAGCCCCGGATCTTCCTCCGAACCGAAGGTCTTCGCTTGGGGGTTGGACCAGACGTTCTCCTCAATCATCCGCTTCTGTTGCAGCATTTCAGCGGCGTTCTTGAATTTCTCGTGCTCTAAGAGCCGGTTCACCAGTTCCTGCCGAGGATCCTCGGCCCCCTCACCCTCGTTCGCGAGGGCGGGATCCTGGGGCAGCAGCATCTTGGATTTGATGTGGATGAGGGTGGCTGCCATGTATACGAATTCGGCGCCCAAATCGATATCCATGACCCGCGCCGTTTCCATGTATTCCAGGTATTGCGCGGTGATCATGGAGATGGGAATTTCCTTGATATCAATCTGCTGTTTGCGGATCAGATCCAGCAGCAGATCGAGCGGCCCTTCGTAGTGCTCCAGATGAAAATTCAATGGCGCGGACACTGTCCTCTCAACGATAACACGGTGGCCCGAGGGCCGTGGACAGCTGCGTCGAGCGGCGGTAAACTGCTATCATCGCAAGAAAAACCGGGCACTTTGGCGAGGAGGGCGCTAACCTTTGTCGACAGGGCGGCGTCTTCTCTTCGCGGAAGAAGACGGGCGCATTTGGCCCTGACTCAGGCTCGAAGGGACAATGGGATGCAATCGCCATGGAGCAGCGCGCCGGTTCCCGGCGACGGGGCTCAACCCGCCCCGGCGCCCCACGTTCCGGGACCGGCGCTCGTACCACGAACAGGAAAACCCAGACGGCGAAGCGACCTGTGGAGGATTTTCCTGGTTTTGATCGCGGTTTCGGGCTCTGCCGCCTGGTATTGGAACGCAAAATCTAACCACAAGGCTCCCGCCACGAGGCTTCTGACGATTCCGACGGCCACCATCAGTTCAGGCGACCTCGAGGAGACGATCCGGGTTTCGGGCACCGTGGCCGCGGACAAATTCGCCTCCATCATGGGTCCGCGCATCCTGGGGAATCGGAACGGCTACAACCGCGGCGGCCAGCAGGGCAACGGGGGCAATGATTTCAATCTGATCATCACCAAGCTGGCCACGCCGGGGAGCCGGGTCCGCCTGGGTGACATTGTTGCGGAATTCGACAAAACCAACCAAATCACCCGCGTGGACGATTACAGGGACACGGTCATCCAGACCGATGCCAATATCAACAAGATGAAGGCCTCGCTGGCAGCCACAATGGAAGCGCATGACCAGGCAGTGCGCAGCGCCAAGGCCGATTACGACAAGGCGCAATTGGATCTGAAAACCATCCCGATCCGCTCCGCGATTGACGCCGAGAAGTACAAACTGGCGGCCGAGGAGGCCAAGGCCAAGTACAACGAACTGGTTTCCGAATCGCCCCTGGTGGAAGAGGCGCAGCGAGCCGCAATTCGGGTTTCCGAACTCGACCGGGAACAGTCCAATATCGAGCTCGATCGCGCGCAAAGAAACGTTGAGATCATGTCGTTGAAGGCGCCCATCGCGGGGATCGTCGTGATGCAGAGCATCTTTCGTGGCGGCGATTTCGGCCAGGTCCGAGAAGGCGATCAGGTCTCGGCCGGCCAGCCTTTCATGTCGATCGTCGATCCTTCTTCGATGGTGATGAACGCCACAGTCAACCAGGTCGACGCGGAGAAGTTGCGGCTCGGGCAGAAGGCCACCGTGCGCTTGGATGCGTACCCGGATCTAAAATTGCCGGCGACGGTGGTTGGAATCGGAGCGCTCTCGAAGACTTCCCCGTTCCGTGCCAACTATGTGAGCGAGATCCCGGTGCGCATCAAACTGGACCAGATTGACGCGCGTGTGATCCCGGACCTGACAGCGAGCGCCGAAATCCTGCTGGGCGCCGAGAAGGACGTATTGCTCGCTCCCCGTGCCGCGGTATTTGGGGAAGATGGCGGGTGGTTTGTTTTCGTTGAGCAGCCCGAGGGCTGGCTGCGGAAGAACATACAAGTCGGACCGGCCAGCAACCTCTCGGTAGAAATCAGGTCCGGCCTCGAGAAGGGGGATAAGGTCGCTCTCCAGCGCCCCATCTAGCCGGCGATGTTCCGAGAGAAGAGGCCGCGGGGACTCGTATGTCCAAGGATCTGAAGCCGGCACAACGCCTGGGCCAGGTACACGCCAAACGAAACAAAATCCTCACTTGGACCCTGAGCGCACTGTTCTGCGGCGGGGCCATCTACGCGGCGTATCGCTACACGCTCGTCACTGAGGTGGAAGTTGCCGTAGCCCGAGTGCGCCGCGGCGATTTCGTGATTGCGGTGCGGACGCGAGGCGAAATCAAAAGCACGCACTCGGTGGTGTTGAACGCACCCAACCTGCCGAACCCACGCATTACCCACTTGGCGCGCGCCGGCAGTGCGGTGAACAAAGGCGACTTGGTGGTCGAGTTTGATTCCGTGCAGTTAGAGCAATATGTCATCCAACGAACCACGGTCGTGCGGCAGGCAGACACCGATATCGATCAGATGAAGGCTACGCACAAGATGGATGACCAGGCGGACGCGATGAACCTGATGGCCAGCAGGTACGATGTGGAACGCGCCAAGCTCGACGCGAGCAAGGCCGAGGTGCTCTCCGAGATCGAGGGGGAAAAGAACCGGATTCAGGTGGGAGTGACCGAAGGAGCCGAGTCGCAGGTGAAAGCCGTGGTCAATGCGCACCAGGCGTCCCACGCGTCCGACCTAAGCCGGCTGAATCAGAGGAAGGACAAGGCCATCCGCGATTTGGATCAAGCCGAGCGGTATCTAGCGCAAACCCAACTGCACGCTCCGATTGCCGGGTACGTCGATATTCTGCCGAATTTCCGTGGCAATGGTTCGTTCGGCCAATCGCCGCCACCCTTCAAGGAAGGCGACAATGTGTGGACGGGCGCGCCGATTATCGAAATCCCGGATTTATCCGAGATGTACGTGGATATCAAACTCGAAGAGGTCGATCGCGGAAAGCTGAAGCTGGGGCAGCGCGTGCGTGTGCGCGTGGACGCGATCCCCGATCGAGAGTTCACCGCCAAGTTGGATTGGATCAGCCCGATCGCGGCGCTCGTGTTTACCGGCAACAGCGGGAACAGCAGCGCGGCGCAGAAGACCTTTCCCGCGCGGGCGACGCTTACGAATCTCGATCCACGTTTGCGACCGGGCATGAGCGCCACCGCCGAAGTGATTATCGAGCAGGATCAGGGAGCGTTGCTGATCCCGGTACGTTCGAGCTTTACACGGAACGGTAAGCCCGCTGTCTACGTCGAGGTCGGACAGCAGTTCGCCGTTCGCGAAATCGAGGTGGGCAAGCGTAACGACGAGGACGAGGTGGTGACTGGAGGGCTGAAGGAAGGGGAAATGGTGACGCTCGAGAACCCGGAGGAAGCGGCCAAGCGGGCCCGCAAGAGGTTGTAGAGGTCGGCCACAGCTCCATGTAAGAGTCTGGTTTTCATGAAAAGGCTGGTCATTCGCGTAGCTTTTCTTGTCGTTTTGGCGGCATTCGGCTGGGGCGCGTATCGTTTTGTCAAACAACTGCCGGAGCGGCACGAGACGCTCGCCACGACGAAGGTGCAGAGAGGCGACGTCGTCATCCGCGCTTATACGCGCGGCGAGCTGCGGGCGGTTCGGTCGGTGACATTGGTGGCGCCGAACCTGTTTGGCACCACACAGGTAACCCGCCTCGCCCCCCTAGGCGCACTGGCGCGGGAACGGGACCTGATTGCCGAATTCGATGAGTCCGAACGGGTGGCGGCCCGCGAACAGGCGGAGCTCAATCTGGAGCAGGTTGATGAACAGATCAAGATGACCAAGGCCAACCAGCAGGTCACGGCCAAGCAGGACGCCGTCAACCTGATTCACGCCCGCTACGAGGTGCGGCGCGCCGAGCTGGATGTTCAGAAGAACCCGATCCTGGCCGAGATTGACGCCAAGAAAAACGTTCTGACCCTGGAACAGGACAAGCGGGCCCTGGCCCAATTGGAAAGCGACGTTCAATCCCGGCAGCAACAGTTCCAGGCGCAACTCGCGGCTTTGGCGGAGCAACGCAACGCCGCTCAGATTAACGTGCAACGTGAGGTGCAACGTATCGCCCAGACCAAGGTCCTGTCCCCGATCACTGGACTGGTGGCGATCCGGCAAAACCGCTCGGGGTATTACAATTTCGGGCAGACTCTGCCCGACATTCGGGAAGGCGACACCTTGCAGCCGGGCATGCCGATCGCCGATGTGCTGGATCTTTCTGAATTGGAAGTGGTCGCCAAGGTCGGGGAGCTCGACCGGGCCAATCTGATGGAAGGACAGGAGGTCCGGTTACAGCTGGACGCCATTGCCGACAAGCACTTTCATGGCAAGGTCAAGTCGCTCAGCGGGACCGCCAGTTCGGATGTGTTCTCGGGAGATCCCGCCAAAAAGTTCGACGTCGTCTTTTCGATCGACATGCGGGAGCTGCTGTCCGGGCTGGGAATGAAGCCCGCCGAAATTGATCGCGTTATGGCCACGGCCACGCAAAACGCCAAAAGAGTGCTCTCCAATCCGACCGGCGGCTTACTGGGCGGAGGACGAGCCGACCCGGGAGGCTCCGGCCGAGGCGGTTTTCGGGCCGATAGCCCCCCTGATTTCGCTTCCGGAGCCGGAGGCGGGTTCCCCGCCCTGCCGGGGAGTTTTGACCCGGGACAAGGAGGATTCGACGGACGCCGGGGCGGGCGTGGTTTGGGCGGCGGGGGAGGAGCGGGTAGGCAGGGCTTTTTCGGTAGCCTGTCGGACGACGACCGCCAGAAGCTGCGTCAGATGCGCCAGCAGGGTGCCCCGGAGGACCGGAAGAAACTTAGTGATCTTCTGGAGCAAGCACGCGGCGAGTTGACCGCCGACCACCAGAAGAAGCTAGTCGAGCAAATCGAGGAGCTCCTCAAGGGCAGCCCAAAAGCGGTGGGCACCCCGGTAGGGGCCGAAAACGGGCGAGCAAGCCCGGCCGGCAATCCGATGGAGATGCTGCGGCGGGCCAGTTCCGCCCCGCAGTTCAGCGAGGAAGACCGTAAAAACGCCAAACTACCGCTGCCGCCTGAAGAGGATTCGCAAGTCGAGGAGCTGCTCCGTCCTGGCCTGCTGGCCGACGTGGAGATCGTGGTGGAGACCATCCCGCACGCGCTGCACGTGCCCGCTCAAGCCGTCTTCCGCAGGGATGGGAGGCCCACGGTGTTTGTCGAGCGGGGGCAAAGGTTTGAACCCCGCGAGGTGCAATTAGGGAAGCAGAGCGAGTCGCTGATGGTGCTCAAGGGAGGCGTGGAACTGGGCGATGTGGTGGCCTTGACCGATCCCACAGCCGACCCCTCAGCCAAGAAGGGCAAGGGCGACAAGAAGTCCTCCGCCAATCCCCTGGGGTCTTTGCCCGGAGGTAAATAGGCAATGGGCATTTCCCACTTCGTTCCCGAACTGATGATGGGGCTCGCCAGCCTCTTCGCCCACAAACTGCGCAGCCTGCTGACCATGCTGGGCATGATTTTCGGCGTGGGCGCGGTGGTGGCCATGCTCTCGATTACGGCCGGGGCGCAGAAAGAAATGATGAGCTTCATCGATCAGCTGGGAGTCAACAATATCATCATTGAGGCGCACGAAGCGGTGGACCGCGACACGCTCCAGGCGGTGCGCGCGGTTTCTCCGGGACTCTCGTTCCGCGATTTTCGAGCGATCCAAGAGAACGTGACCGGCCTGGTGGCCATCACGCCGCGTAAGCGTTTCAAACCTCAGCGCGTGCTGCCCAAGACCGGCCAAGAGCCGCCGCAGTTAATTGGCGTGTTGCCGAACTTCGTGGAAATTAACAGCCTCAAGCTGGTCTCCGGCCGGTTCTTCACCGGAGAGGAGAATCAGGATTCGGCAGCAGTCTGCGTGCTGGGCGAAAGCGCCAAGGTCAACCTACTCGGCTATGAAGAGGCCGTCGGCAAGTACGTGAAGATCAACGACACCTGGCTCGAAGTGATCGGAGTTCTGACGCCCCAGGCCTCCGACGACACGCAGGTCGAGGGGGTGCAGCCGGTAAACCGCAACAACCTGGTGATCGCGCCGCTCAATACGGTGATGCGTCGGTTCGAGGACAACACCAGCTATTTGAGAGACGAGATCGACGGGATTTACATGAAAGTCGAGCCCACCGTCGATTCCATCGAGACCTCCAATGTGGTACGTGCCATCCTCACGGCGACACACAAAGATGCGGGCGACTACACGGTGATTGTGCCGGCGGGACTGCTGGAAGAAAGGCGGCGGACGCAATCGATTTTCAACATCGTCATGATATGCATCGCCGGCATATCGCTGCTGGTGGGCGGAATCGGCATCATGAACATCATGCTCGCGACGGTGCTCGAACGGACGCGCGAAATCGGGATCCGGCGCGCCATCGGTGCCCGCCAAAGCGACATTGTCCGCCAGTTCTTGACCGAAGCCGTGCTGATCTCGATCCTCGGCGGCCTGATCGGCATCGCCTTTGGTTTCACACTGTCTCGGATCATCGCTACAGCAGCCGGCTGGTCGACTGTGGTCACGATGTCATCGATTGCAATTGCATTCGGCGTTTCGGTCTTTATCGGCCTGTTGTTCGGAATTTATCCGGCCGTGCAAGCCGCCAAGCTGGATCCCATCGAAGCCATTCGCTACGAGTAAGCAATTATGCTATTTCGATCGTTAATCACAGCAAGCTTGAGCGCGGTGTGCGTGTTAGCGCAGGTGTCATCCTTCCCGAAGGCCTCCTATTTTCGCGAAACCTACGGGAAGGCGAAAACCAAAGTCGAGTTAAAGAACCCGGTACGGTTGAAGGACTTCGTCGCCGACGGGAAACTCGAATTGTCGCTGAAGAACTACCTGGCACTGGTGATGGCCAACAACACCGACGTCCAGCTTCAGTTGATCAGCCTGGAAATCCCGAAGACCAATATTCTGCAGCAGTACGGCGCTTGGGATCCGAAGGCCACAGCGCAATTTTCCACCACGCGGGCCACCACTATTCCCACCAACGCCACCACCGCTCAGAACGCCGCGAGTCTCACCAAGTCGCTGGCCCAACCGTACAGTCTCCAGTATACGCAGACACTGCCGGAGGGTTTGCAATACACGGCACAGTTCGCCGGGGCCAAGACTTCCCAAACCAACTCTTTTAACAACTACAACCCGGCTTTGACGGCGAACCTGAGGGTGAGTGTGACCCAGCCGCTGCTGCAGAACCGTGGTTCTTATGTGAACCGGATCCCTTTAATGGTGGCACAGGTGGGATTGAAGATGTCCGAATCCCAGCAGACCCAGCAGTTGCTGACCCTCATCAACACCGCCGAAACCGCCTACTGGAACGTGATCTCCGCGCGCGAGAACCTGAAGGTGGCGGATTCTGGGCGGACCAACGCCGACGAATTCCTAAAGTACATGCAGAAGCAGCTGGATCTGGGCGCGTTGTCGCCGCTCGACATCTACAATCCGCAGCAGTCGCTGGCCGCCGCCGACCTGACCGTCTCCCAGGCGAAATTCAACCTGCTTCAGGCCGAAGACGCTTTGCGTCACCAGATGGGTGCGGATCTTGACCCGGAGATCCGCCAGTTGCCGATCAATCTCACCGAACCGGTCGATTTGGGACCGGCCGATTCGATCTCGGTCGACGCGGAGCGGGAGGTGTCGAAAGCCGTGATGAATCATCCGGCGATCCTGCAGGCCCTCGAGAAGCTGGATTCGGATGATCTCGGTATTCAATCCGCCAAGAACGGTCTTCTGCCGAATCTCTCCCTCTCGATGTATTATCAAGCGAACGGTACAGGGGGCGTGTATGACTCGGCCCATTCGACCTTGCTCGGTGGCGGCCCGGCGTCAATGATTCCCGGTGGCATCGGCGACGCGCTGGGCCAGATGTTTGGGTTCGGATACCCGACCTATTTCGCCAGCCTGAACCTGACGCTGCCCATCCGTAACCGCGCTGCGTCGGCGGTGATGGCCACCGCACTGGTGCAGAAGAAGGCGGACGCGCTCAATCTGCGAAACCAGCAGCAGGCCATCCGGTTGAACACGCTGACCGCGGTCACGCGACTGGAAGGCGCCAAGGAGCAGTTGAAGCTCGCCAAAATTCAACTGGATTTCGCACAGAAGAATCTCGATGCCGAGAACACCAAGTTCCAGCTCGGGACTGAAATCAACCAGAACGTAATCAACGCACAGCAGGTGTTAGTTCAAGCCCAATCCGCAGTGGTGACCAACCAGGTCGGTGTGCGGCTCAATCTGCTGAACTTGCTGACCCAGACAGGTGAACTGCTCGACGAGCGCGGTATCGTAGTGAAGTAGCCGGCCGCCCCGGCCGGCCCGCCGCCGATGGCCCTGTGGGTACTTGCGCTGTTGCTCGGGTCGATCCTCAGCTTCTTCTTCGCGTCTATCCGGAAATCCGTCTCGGGCGCGCTTCGCCGCCGGCCGGCCCTGATCTGGGCCGTGCCGTTTCTCCTCACAGGCATTTTCAGTGTGGCAGCCGCGTTGGTCGATGGGGGTAGCCTGCCGCTCTGCGGGTTGATCCTCGCTTATACCTCCGGACCGGTGCTCTCGACGTGGCTGGGGCGGAGCGGTTCGGTCGACCGCCCCTCGGCGTGGGATTTTCTCACCGTGCTTCTCCTCTGGCTGCCATTGGAGTTTGCCACCGGAGCCGCGTTGGTGCCGCGCCCGGCCCGAGGCTACTTGCACAACGTGGCTTACGGAATCGCGATTCTGCTCGCCTTGCTGCTGTTTCTCGGCTTTCGCCGCACTCCCGGCCTGAAGTACAACGGGCCAGATGACGTTCGAGACGCGTGGTGGCCGCTGACCGGCTTTGCTGCGGCCGCGCCGGTGCTGGTCCTGTTGGGCGTGGCGCTCGGTTTCATCCCGCCGCCGCATCCGCCCCTCCAAAGTGCGCGCTCGATGGCGGCCGCCGTCGCCGTGATTTTTCTGGGGACGGCGCTGCCAGAGGAGATCTTGTTTCGCTCGCTCGTCCAGAATCTGCTCATGCAACGCTTTGGAACGGGCTGGCGAACCTTGCTCGCAGCCAGTTTCATTTTCGGCTGCGCGCACCTGAACAACGGGCCGCAGCCGCTCCCGAACTGGCGCTACCTGATCCTGGCGACTCTTGCCGGAATCGCCTACGGTGCGGTATTTCAGAAGGCATCGACCGTGCTATCGTCGGCCACGCTGCATATGCTGGTGGACTGGACCAAGCACGTCTTTTTCTAGGCCCGCAAAATCTGATATAGTCCCGCCATGCGTCTGCTAGTTGCGCTAATGATAGGGTTGCCGATGATAGCTACCGAACTTCAGGTGGATCACGTGACAGTGGCCGGTCGCGACTTGCGCGCGATGCGTCGCGCCTTTGAGGCGGCCGGCCTGAAGGACGAATACGGCGGGCCCCATGCGAATCACGCCACCGAGATGGCACTCGCCAGCTTTCCCGACGGGTCGTATCTCGAACTGATCGCGATCCAGCCGAAAGCCGACCCGGCTGCGGTCTCGGCCAACCAGTGGCATCGGTGCCTCGAGACCGAGGGCGTCCCCTGTGGGTGGGCAGTTCGGCCTCTGGATCTCGCCGGCGAAACCGCGCGGCTGCGTGCGGCCGGCCTCAGGGTTACCTCTGCCGCGAAGAGCGGCCGGCGAAGGCCGGATGGCGTGGTGTTGGAATGGGAGACTGCGCAGGTCGGAAGCGGCAACGGCAATTTCTTTCCGTTTCTGATTCACGATCTCACGCCGCGTGACCGCCGCGCGTACCCGAGTGGCAAACCGACCATCAGCGATTACCGCGGGATCGCGCGGGTGGTGCTCGGAGTTAACGATCTGGAGGCGGCAATCGCGCAATACGAGCGGGCGTACGGTCTGGCTCGACCGCACCGCCAGGACGACCCGGACTTGGGCGCGAAGCTGGCCTGGTTCACCGGCACTCCGGTGATTCTGGCCGCTCCAGCCGGACCGCAATCGTGGATAGCCGAGCGCCTGCGACGCCTCGGCGAGACTCCCTGCGCATTTATTCTCGAGCGAGCCCAACCCGGCGCAGCGGCGAAATCGGCCTCTAACTGGTTCGGCAGGCAGATCTCCTGGCTGGCGCCCGAGGCCCTCGGATGGCGCCTGGGCGTGGAATGATCCCTAACTAGCGCCGCCTCGCAGTAAGGCTACCGGCGACTCGCATGGGATAAACCTGGGTCCCGGACCTTCTAAACTCAAATTGCAGGGTCCAGAAGCTCGGGACATCCCGGCCTTCCACGCGGGGAGGCGTAAATCGCCAGCCTCGGGCAGCCTGCAGCGCCAGCGCCGCGAAATAATGGCTCGTTGCCGGAGAAACCAGGCGGGCGCGCACGACCTTACCCCTAGCGTCCACGTGTAACCCGACGCCCACTCTGACTCTTCCTTGAATCGTGTTCCTCGCCTTGGAAGAAACCACCGGCACGACCCGGCGAACGACCGAGCCGGGAGCTGATGGTGAAACCGTCTCGGGCTCAGGGCCAGAGGCCTCGTGCTTCCTGGCTTGTGGCGCAAAGGGCGACACCCGGTCAGAGGGGTCATTTTCTTCCTTTTCTAGTTGCGCTATTGCGGGCTTGGCGGTGTCCGGACCAAGCCTCGGCCGCAAGGGGGTTTCCTTCGCGGGAGCCTGCTCGCTGAGGGGCTCGCGACGCAGAAGCGTCGAGCCAAACAGCACCGCCGCCAACCCCACTGCGGCGGCCGTTACCCCTAGAACCAAGCGGTGCTTCGGCTCCGCCGCGGGCGCCTCAATCGGCGCTGCTATGAGCGGAGGGGAGGACTGCTGCTCGAGCCACGACGCGACGCGACCTGCGGTCCAGCGCCGTTGGGGATCCTCTTGGAGGCAGTTGCGTGCGATTTCGACAAACGGCGACGCCAGACTCTCCGGTAGCAAGAGTTGGTTGTGGCCTGTTCTGTCCCGCACTGGAAGACGTTGTGTCAGGACCTCCACCATCGTCATGGCCAGCGACCAGACATCCCCGGCCGGTGAGATCACCCCGTAGGCTCGTTCGGGCGGATCGTAGGGGCTCGCATTCCAAGGAGTCTCGATCGTCTCTCCAAGGCGGCGGAGCCCGTCGCTCGAGATTTTGATCTGATCGTTCACGGCCATGATATTGGCGGGTTTCAGATGGCCGTGGACGAAGCCTTCGCCATGAAGGTACGAGAGCGTTCCCAAAACCGTGGTCAGAACCTCGCGCGTTTCCGCGGCAGTAAGCGGCCTCTCGGAAACGACTTGCGCCAGATTCTCGGGAGCGTACTCCATTACCACGTAGATCAGAGACTGTCCGTCATGCGGGCACACTCCTACCTGAGAGATCGCGATCAAGCCCGCATGACCGAGACCTGCCCCGGATTCCGCGTGGTCCTGTTCGACACCTGCCTTGTCAGGATCGACAGCGATTAGTTTAACGGCGGCTATTTTCGGTTCAGGTTGGCCGTATTCGGTTCGAAACACGGCACTAGAACCGTTACCACCCAGGTATTGCCTCAGGGGCAACTTGCTGTCGAGGACCTGGCCTTCCCACAGCCTCCAAGCCTCGCTCATTGGCAAACTGGGCCTCTACGTTATTGTAGCGGGCAAACCCCCTCCAGGTATATTCTGATTTCGATGGCAGCGACACGGCGGGATTTTCTGATGCGGGTCGCCGGGGCCGGCGGGTATTCGGCTACCTTCGTGACCCTACAAACGCTGGGGCTGATGCCCCTCGCGGTATCGGCGGCCCCCAAGCTGCAACTCGCCCCGGGCGCTGGCAAAGGCATCAAGGTCGTAGTGTTGGGCGCTGGGATCGCCGGTTTGGTGTCGGCCTATGAGATGGGTAAAGCTGGATTCCAGTGCACAGTTCTCGAGGCGCGGGATCGTCCCGGCGGCCGGGTCTGGACCGTGCGAGGCGGAGATATTGTCGATTCCATCGGGGAGGCCCGCCAGATCGCCAGTTTCGCCGGTGGCAACTATTTCAACGCCGGCGCTGCTCGCATCCCTTCGATTCACAAAACGATCCTGGGGTACTGTAAGGACCTGGGAATTGCGCTCGAAGTCGAGATTAATAGCTCGCGCAGCACCCTGTTGGTGAATGATCGAGACTTCGGAGGAAAGCCGGTCGAGCAGCGGCAGGCCATTAACGACACTCGTGGGCACGTCTCGGAGTTGCTGGCCAAGTGCGTTACACGAGGCGCTCTGGATCAAGAGCTGAATGGGGAGGATCGGGAACGGATGCTCGGCTTTCTGCGCGCCTATGGTGACCTCACCAGCGGACTGGTCTACGAGGGCTCCGAGCGCGCCGGCTTCGCCCGTCAGCCCCGAGCGGGTTTCGATGCCGGCGAGTTGCGCCCCCCGCTCGACCTGCACACTTTGCTCGACGCCAGATTCTGGAACGCTATGCTCTTTGAAGAAGGCCTGGACTACCAAGCGACCATGTTTCAGCCCGTGGGCGGCATGGACCGCATTCCGTATGCCTTTGCCAAAAAGCTTGGCAGAGTCGTGCAGTACGGTTCTCCGGTCAAAGAGATTCGCAAGACGGCCAACGGCGTGAGGGTGATTTACAGCCAACGAAGAGACGACAAGGCCATCGAGGCCGATTACTGCATCTGCGCGCTGCCGGCGCCGATACTCCACTCGATTCCCAATGATTTTGCGCCGCGAATCCGCAGAGCGGTGGCTGCCACAGTTTACGCCGACAACTACAAGATTGCCTGGGAGTCGAAGAGGTTTTGGGAAACCGACTTCAACATCTACGGCGGCATATCCTGGCTGAGCAGCGGGCCGGTCGGCCTGGTGTGGTATCCGAGCGGGGGACTTTTTAGCGAGACCGGAGTAGTGCTCTCGGGTTACGGGCCGGAGGGGACGACCGAATTCGGCAGTCTGCCGGCCATGGAAGCAAAGCTCAACGCCTCTCGAGCCGCCGTTGGCAGACTGCACTCCGGCTACGATCAGCACCTGCGCAATCCGATTTACGTGAGCTGGGGCAAGATCCCCTACAACCAGGGTTCCTGGGTTCGAGGCTTCTCACACCCGGATGGGAACGAGGGCGACTATTACGACGGCCCATACCGGGAGTTCATCGAGCCGGACGACCGCATCTATTTCGTCGGCGATCATTGCAGCCACATCAATGCTTGGATGGAAGGCGCCGTGTTGTCGGCACACCGCGCCCTGGAAATGATGGGCGAGCGGGTCAGGGCCGAGGGTCGGGCGCGCGCAGCGAATTAATCGAGGGGCTTGATCCGGATGTTCTTGTAATAAACCGTGCTGCCCGCATCATGCGCCTGCAGCGCGATGGTGCCGGCGCCGATACGGCGGCCGGGAAAGTCCTTTGTGCCATTCCAGCCCGGGGGTTCGGTCCAATGCGCGACCACCTTGTCGTTCACCTTGACTGTGATGCTGTCGCCATCAACGAGGATGTCTTCGCTGAACCACTCCTGGTCTTTGGCTACCTCGGAGGTGTTGTCAGCAACTTCGTAGAGGCTTCCGGTCAGCCGTGGGTCGCCTGGGTAAGTGTTGTTGACTTGCACCTCGAAACCCTTGCCTGGCCAGCCGGTCTCCTGGTATTCGGTTTGAATGTAAACACCGCCGTTCGACTTGGGCAGCGTCAGGATATCCACCTTCAGCTCGAAGTTCCGGAAAGTGTGCCGGTGAAAATCGCCGACGTAAAAGCAGTGGCTGCGCGGGCCGTGCGCCACAATCGCTCCCTCTTTTACCGAGAACGTGTCGGGGTGCTCGCTGGCCTTCCAGCCGGTCATATCCTTGCCGTTGAAGAGCGGGACGAAGCCCCCGTCGGCAGCCACTAAGGGCAGGACCGCGAGCAACATCAGCGAGCAGTAGCTTTTCATCTCAGATCACTCCGGGTGAGGGCGTAATCGATCGCCGTTTGCGGGACTTTGAACTCGGTCATCCCCTTGTTACCCAGGTATCCGAGTTCCTCGACCCCGGCGGCGCTCGTGTAATAGGCATCGACGGTCATGCGGCGGACCCACTCAAAAAACCGAATGCCCGCCGCCAGATCCCGAGTGCTGTTGCGGCGGTAAGCGATTTGATCGAGCAGCGCGGCGCGGTCGGCTGGACGTGCGGAGAGGAAGGTCGCCTTGACGCGGTGCTCCATAGTGCCGTCGAGCCAAGCCAGGCCGCCAGTGTAGATTGCCGCCAACTCCCGGTTCTTGCTCGAAAGCAAGTCGATAAATGCAGCGGCTTGGCCCTTGGCCGCGCCGGGCACGATCAGCTCGCACAGCATCTCAAGCGAGCTGAACTCACGAGCGGTGAGCGCCTTGGGCTGATAAACGCCACCGGAACCCGCCCTTTCTTTGGCGACGGCCTGGTGGACGAGTTGTGCCGGTCTGGCCGCGAGAGGGCCGGCTAGAGCCGCCGCCGCGATCTTCCGGAGCATCTCCCGCCGCGTCGATCTAAACATTGCCCTTCCTCATTTCCTCGGCCAAGTACTCAGCCGTGCGCCACGCCAGGGCGGTTATCGTGAGAGTGGGGTTCTTGTCGGGATTGCTGACAAAGGGAGCCGCATCCGCCATGAACAGATTCTTTACGTCGTGCGCCTGGCAATACTTGTTGAGGACTGATCGCGATGGCTCATCGCCCATACGCGCGGCGCCCACTTCGTGAATGATCTCGCCGCCGGCGGAAATCTTCTCGGAGGCGGGCCCCGAACGCCGCCCCGTCACGCGGCCGCCCATGGTTTCGACCAGGGCGGTGAAGGTCTCCTCCATGTGCTCGACTTGTTTCAGCTCGCTATCGCTCCATTTGAAATGGAAGCGCAGCACGGGGATGCCCCACCGATCCACCACATTGGGATCGATCTCGCAAAAGGTCTCCGCATTGGGGATCATCTCGCCGCGCCCGGAGAATCCTACGTGCGTGCCGTAGTCCTCGGAGATGGCTTTTTTGAGCGATTCGCCGTAACCCTCGTGTTGCGCGCAGACTCCCTGAAAGCTACCCACTCCGGGCATGCCGTAGCCGCCGCCCAGTTCGATGTGGTAGCCGCGCGGGAAATCGAGTTTCTGGTCCCACAGCCACCACGGCATATAGAGATGAGCGCCGCCCATACCGTCGGAATCGTAGCGCGGCAGGCCCACCAGCGCCGGTATCTGGCCTCCCAGGCTGAAGCCGACGCTGTCGGTGAGATTGCGCCCGACCTGACCGGAAGAATTCGCGAGGCCGTTGGCGTGCCGCGGCGCGCGCGAGTTCAGCAGCAGGCGAACCGATTCGCAGCAGCTTGCCGCCAGCACCACCGTACGGCAACCGATCTCGTGTTCGCTGCGTGTGGTCTTGTCGATGTAGGAAACGGCCGTTACCTTGCCGGTCTCATCAGTAATCAGTTCCCGCGCCATGGCGTTCGTTATCAGGTTCACACGGCCGGTTTTCAACGCTGGGAAGATCTGCACCTGGCTCGAAGAATAATTTGAGGCGGTGACGCATCCGCGCCCGCATTGCCCGCAGTAGTGGCAGGCCGGGCGACCGTTGGTCGGCTTGGTGATAATGGCGAGCCGATTGGGGATGCACGGGATCGCCAGCCGGTCCGCCGCCTTTTTGATGAGAGCTTCGTGAACCCGCGGCGGCGGGCAGGTCTGGAAAATTCCGTCGGGCGCGCTGCGAATGCCTTCCTTCGAGCCGGTCACGCCGATAAAGCTTTCGACCTTGTCGTAATAGGGCGCGAGGTCGTCATAAGAAATCGGCCAGTCGGTGCCGATGCCGTCGCGCGTGTAGGGCTTGAAATCGTAGTCGGCGAAACGCAGTGAGATGCGGCCATAGTGATTCGTACGCCCGCCCAGGATGCGCGACCGGAACCACATGAATTTGCTGCCCTCGGCGCTCGTGTAAGGCTCGCCGTCGAGTTCCCAACCGCCGGCATGCGCCGAAAACCAGCCAAAGGGGCGGCCCCGGCCGAAATAGCTGGCTCCGCCTTCACCCGAGCCGCGATGGGGCACCTCGTAAGGCCACATATGCTCCTTGAAATCCTTGAGGGGGTTGAGCATAGGACCAGCTTCAAGCAAAGTGACATTCACGCCGAGGTCCGTGAGGACCTTGGTCGCCGTTCCACCACCCGCGCCCGACCCGATCACGACGACGTCGGCGGCCGGGCGCGGCCGGATGATTTGAAACATCCCCAGATTATACTGACAACGATTGCCGATGACGACGGGCCGGTCGTATCTCAGCGGTTCGTCATGACTGTCGGAGTGGTGCGGTCGAGAGGACTTGAACCTCCACGGGGGTTGCCCACATGCACCTCAAGCATGCGCGTCTGCCAATTCCGCCACGACCGCGTGATCGCCAAACCATTGGGAACCAACTAACTCCTTATTTCTTGGCTGGGGCCGGGGGCGTGCCAGGCTGGGCCGGGCCGCTCGTCGGGACCGCCGGCGCCGGGGCTGGCGCGGGAGCTGCCGGTTTTGGCGGCGCCGTCTTTGCCGGCGCCTTCTTCGTTGTTCGTTCTTCCAACACCGACGTGCCCAGGCCCGCGTTCCGCGTAGCCATGATCGAGAGCGTCAATGACGTCACCATAAAAGCCACAGCGGAGATCGTGGTGGCTTTCGACAGCAGCGTGGCCGAGCCGCGCGGGCCGAAGGCGGTCTGCGAACCCATGCCGCCAAACGCACCAGCCAAGTCCGCCGCCTTCCCGCTCTGCAGCAAAACGACAATGATCAGGAAGATGCAGACAATTACATGAACCGCTAACACAAGGTAATACATTGCGTTCTTTCAGTATAGCCTATGGTGATAGCCGACCGATGCCGCTAGGCCGAAGGGGCTCGCGGCCGGGCATACTCGAGGAACCGATCCATGCCCTCGTAATCCCGGGGGCCCAACTCATGCACGATGCGGTGAGTCAGGTACTCGCGGACCAGATCGCGAGGAATCTCGCGGCGGCCCGATTCAGCCGCCACAATCTCCTCAATGCGTTCACGGCCGAACCGGCAGGACTGCTGAAATGCGTCCACCACCCCCGGCGTGATTACGCTCTTTCGACCGGCCCATACGGCGAAGACAAACGGTAGTCCCGTCATCTCGACCCATTCCTTACCGAGGTCGTAGACGTAATAGGGGAGGCGCGACGGTTCGATGCGCAAAGCTGGGTCGCCGATGATTAAGGCGGCGTCGGCGATGCGCAGCATGGCGTCCAGGTCGGGAGTGTGGGGAATCAACTCCGGCTCGGCGGCAAAGCGGCGCTCAAGCAGCACCCGCGCCAGCTGCACGGAGGTGCGCGAGCTAGAGTCCGCAGCAAGGCGGTGGATTTCGCCGGCCGGCCGCGCCGAGACGAGCAGAATGCTGCGTACCGGGCCGTGACAGGCGATTCCAGCGCCGGGAATGACCTCGAGAGACTGCCGCGTCAGCTCAAACGATGGAATGATCCCGATGTCGGCGGCGCCCGAGGCTAGCTGGTCAGCGCACGCGGCCGGAATCTGAAAATCCAGATCGAATAACCCTCGTTGCGGACCGTGCAGCATTCCCCAAACCAGAGGCGTGGTGTTCAGGTAACTCACGGCACAAACACGGAGCCGGGGAGTGTGGGGCTGAGGCATTTTTCAGTGTAGCAGCGATCGGCCGCTAGGCTAAGGCTAGTCCCCGTGAACGGAATGGCGGCGGATGGTGCGGGCCTTGCCGGTGGCCTCATCCACGTCCACGATGACAGCGTGCAGTTCCGGCCCCTGCCGGGATGCTTCCATGCGCACCGGCAACCCCGTCAGAAAGCGATGCACGATGATCTCGGTTTCCACGCCGATCACCGATTGGTAAGGGCCGGTCATGCCGCAATCGGTCTGATAGGCGGTGCCGCCGGGGAGGATGCGGGTGTCGGCGGTGGGAACATGCGTATGCGTCCCCACCACGGCGGAGACGCGGCCATCGAGGTACCACCCCATGGCGATCTTCTCGCTCGTCACCTCAGCATGAAAATCCACGAACCGGATCTTGATCGACGGATCGATGTTATCGAGAAGCTGGTCGGCCTTCCGAAAGGGGCAATCCGTGACCGGCATGTAAGTGCGCCCCTGCAAGTTGATCACGGCGCACTCGACGCCGTTGCGCGCACGGACCACAATCACGCCGCACCCCGGAGCGTCGGGATAGTTGGCGGGACGCAGCAGCCGCGGCTGTCGTTTGAAATACTCATACACGTCGCGCTTATCCCAGACGTGGTTGCCGGAGGTCAACACATCCAGGCCCATCCCAAACAGTTCTTCGGCAATGGCCGGTGTAATGCCGAATCCCCCGGCGGCATTTTCCGCGTTGGCGACGGCCAGCTCGATGCGGTTGGATTGGACGATGTCTTGAAGGTGATCGGCGACGATCCGGCGCCCCGCCGAAGCAAAGATATCGCCGATAAATAGAATATTCATTCCCGAGATTCAAAGTTAGCATGCGGACACTCTGGTATGGTCAGAAGTGATGCCCACTCACACCTCTCAGAAGCACGCCGGGCGCCGCACCGTGAGAGTGCGGCGGGTGGATCAATGCGAGACCCTTCACGATCTGTTTACGCATTGCCTGCCGGCTTTTGGCGGGGCGCACCTGCGCCGCATTTATCAGATTCTGGACCGCGCCATCGGGATGAGCTGCCCGCTGACGCTCGCCATTTCCGGGCCGGTGACAGTCTCCGGCCAGCATCAGACGTGGCTGCTGCCGATGCTGGAAACCGGATGGGTGGCATACCTGAGCACGACCGACGCGGTTTGTTATCACGACGGCCACCGCAGCCTGGACGCCTACAAATCTGGGCCGATTCACGAAGTTTCCATCTCTAGCGATGACGCCGCGCTGCGCGCCGAAGGCACCATCCGCGTGACCGACATGGCCTTCGATGAACGCGTGCTGCTCGATCAAGACCGCTTCGTGAGCGCGGTGCTGACGCGATCCGAGTTTCAGCGGAAAATGACCGGCACCGAATTGCGTTACCTTCTGGGGAACTATTACGCCGCGCAGGAAAAGCAAAACGGCATCGCGGCCGGGTTACTATCCACCTGCCACCGCCTGGCTATCCCTGTTTTCGTTGGAGCGCCGGGGGACGGAAGCGTGTTTCTCAATTCTATGAAGCTGTGGGCCATGCGCGAAGCCGGGCTGATTCCGCAATACCGGTTCGACCTCGATGTTCACGCCGAAGTGTTCGAAGCCTGCGCTTATCACCGCTGGGGCCTGTTCGAGCACCCCTCGCACGCGATCGGCACCGTGATTCTGGGAGGCGGCGTTCCCAAGAATTTCAACTTGCAGCCCGAGCCGGCGTTGGGACAGGTGCTCGGACTCCCCGATGTGCGCGGCTACCAGTTCGACGTGCAGATTGTCACGGCCCCGGTGACGGACGGCTCGCTTTCCTCTTGCCCTCCGGCCGAGGCGGTGACCTGGGGCAAGGTGGACAAGGACACCTACCTGGAGACTACCGAGTCGATGCAAGCGGATTACTCGATGGTGATGCCGTTCCTGGTGAAGGCGTTGCTCGACAATCGCCAGCATTACGAGCGGATGGCGTTCGAGGAGGGCGAGGAAGCGCTGTTTGCGCGCGAGCCCTACGCCCGCGGTTATCTTCGCTCCCAGGCGGGTTACCGGTTGTTCGACGAACGCGAGCGATTATGCGTACGCCTCACCGAAGATGTGCACGCCAACGCGGCATGGCTGCGTGAGAGTTTGGTGTATCCGCTAGCGCTAGCAGCCGACGAGTAGAATCCGGCGGAGCGGGTAACACCCTCGCCTCCAGCCTTCAGCGCCTTTAGACGGCGCACAAGCGAGGAGCCTTATGCCGCTCGTCAGTGGGTCATCGCGTAGACGACGTAATTCACCGCGATTCGCATGCCGAGAGCAGAGAAGCGCTCCGGATACTGCGGGTTGTCGGCGTGCTCCCAGGAGTCGCCCAGGTCCATGTTGAAGCACATGGCCACCATGATGCGACCTTTGTCGTCATAGATTCCGCGCCAGTGGGGTACCTTGCCGTCTTTTTCGTAGATCCGGCCGGAGTACAAGTATTGCGCTCCCGGCACCTGATAACGATCGTCCAAATCGTAGACCGTGTGAAAGATCGCATCGCCGTTCGGGATCTCCACAATCGGGCGGTCCGGAAAGACCTTGCTCATGCTGGCCACAAAGACTGCCCACTCGTCGGTGCCGTGGAAATCGTCGGTCATGAAGAAGCCGCCACGCAGCAGGAATTCGCGCAAGGCTTGGACCTGAGGGTCGGTCAGCTTCCAGTGGCCTACTTCCACCCCGTAAAGCCACGGCCAATCGTACTGGTCGCCTTCGTCGAGGTTCACCGGCTGCTCGACCGAACGGACATGGATGCGCGTGAGCCGCCGGATCGCCTGGGAGACATGCCGGTCGGACCGCGGGTAGTCGATGGTCCAGTTGGAAGCGCCCTCGGTCCAATTCGGGTTAGCGAAAAAGCCGTAGTTTGGCATCGGTGGATACATCAAGCGTGCAAAGACCCACTCGGTTTTCTCGTTCCAATCGGGCGGCACCGGAAAATTCTCGTATTCGACGCCGGGGTATTGGCGGAACGGGCGTTGAAACGCGTACAGCACGCCAACGCCAACCAGACAGCCGAACACTACAAGGTGGGCCCTTGCCAAGGTCATACGAGTGAGTGGCGCTTTTTCGCCCCCCTACCATCATAGCGGGCCGGGAGCCCGATTCTCAGTGGGTCATTGCGTAGATTACGTAGTTGACGCCTATGCGGATGCCGAGCGCGGAGAACTCTTGGTCGTACTGAGGGTTGTCGGCGTGTTCCCAGAATCGCCCAGGTCCATGTTGTGGCAGATTGCCACCATGAGCCGCCCTTTGTCGTCGTAGATGCCCCGCCAGCGAGGCGTTACGCCATCTTGCTCGTAGGTGCGGCCGCCGGGCGCGAAGGTGGTCGAAGTTCTTGCGCCGCGAGAGATATGAAGTCGAGTTCAGCGATAACCTTGGTCCAACCTACGCTTCTGTGACCTTTCGTCGAGTCCAACTGATGGGGCTCGACCATCAGCCAAACCATCAGG
>JAGWQP010000369.1 GCA_028876805.1 Acidobacteriota bacterium
AGGACCCGATTTCGCCGATCCGATTTCGCCTTGACTTGGGCGCCAGCGTTCGATAGACTCGCAGCACTTTTTCTCTGAGAACGCGCACCTTTGAGGGTTGAAGTTATGGGGACCGTCCGGGCAGCGGGAGCCTTGCGACCCACTACTTCACTCTGCCTGAGCCTGGCTGAGCAACGGTCACACCACGGGAGCTTAGCGTGCTTCAAAAGACGACCAACCTAGCGGTTTTTGTTTCGATTGTCGCACTGGCGCCGGGAGCGGTTCAGCCGATCGGCGCCGAAGTCGCCGGCGCGACCCTCTCCGGCACCATCACTGACCAACAAGGAGGCACGCTCGGCGGCGCTGGATACGTCTGGCCCGTTTCTTATACGACGGGATCAAACGGCGCCGGCAATAATGCGCTCGTGAACCCCTTGGTAGGCAACATCCAGAGCACGATGTGGCAAAGCCGATTGTGGTACAACGCGCTCGAAATGAAATTCAGCAAAAGATTCAGCCGTGGGTTTCAGGCGCAAGTCACGTATACCTGGAGCAAGAGCATCGACGATTCCTCCGGCAGCGCGGCCGGCGATAAACTCGACTATGTTACTGAACCCTGGTATGACTTTCGCTTGAACCAGGGCGTGTCGGATTTTAACATGGGACCGAACCTGGTCATGACCGGCATGTGGACTCCGTCGACTCCCAAAACGAAGGGGGCTCGAACGTGGGCGTTGGGCGGTTGGCAGTTTGGTGTCATCACGGAGATCAGCGACGGTATCGCCTTTTACCGTTCGGACGGCTCGGATATGCTGGGGGAAATCAACCCGAGCGTCCATCCGCAGCGATTCAATATGGCGCCTGGGTCGAGTTCGTACGGCTCGGCCATCCACGTGGTAAACCCGAACCAACACGTGAATCCGAATTGCTTTGGGTTGGTGCCGCTCACCTCCGCCAACGGTGTCTACTGCGACACCGCGCGCTCCCTTCCCGGCACGTGCTTCAATATTCGCGGCAACGTGGGACGCAACCCGCTCATCGGCCCCGGCCTGCTGAATACGGATGTCTCGATATTCAAGAACAACTACATTCGGAAAATCACCGAGACCTTCAATGTTTTGAACCGCACCAACTTTGGCCCGCCCAATGCTCATAGCCTCGAGGTAATCAAATCGGCGGGACAGTACATTGACGGATTTGCGCGCATCACGGCGACACAAACGCCGGCGCGGCAGATCCAGTTTGCGCTAAAGGCCATTTGGTAGTTGCGAGGGACGTCATGAACAGATACTGGATTCCGCGCACGGCTCGCCTGGCTCTGGTGGCGGTCGCGCCAGCTGTCATCAGTGCCGAGGTCGCACGCATTGAAATCGCCAGCCGCGAGGACGTGCTCGGCGGCAAGCCGTTCGGCGCGGTCGGCGCTTACGAGAAACTTGCCGGCCGGGTCTATTTCGCAGTTGCTCCGGAAACCGCACAGAACCGGATCATCGCCGATATCGAAAAGGCGCCCCGCAACGCCCAGGGCAAGGTGGAATTCTCGGCCGACTTGTTCATCCTCAAGCCGAAGGAGCCTGCGCGCGCCAACGGCGTGCTGCTGTTCGATGTGGTGAACCGCGGTAACAAGGCGCTACTGGCCACCTTCAACCACGGCGTGGGATCGGCCGACCCAACCACCGAGGTGCAATTCGGCGACGGACTGCTGATGCGCGAGGGTTACACGCTGGTGGCCGTGGGGTGGCAATTCGATGTGCCGAAGCAAAAGAACCGGATCGGCTTCGACGCACCGATTGCGACCGAGGGCGGCCGGCCGATCACCGGCTGGGTCAGTCCCTGGTTCATTCCCAACAAGCGGTCCGAGTCGTATGAGTTCGCCTCCGGCTACTTTTCGCCCGCGTATCCGCCGCTCGATCCCGACAATCCTGCCTACCGGCTCACCGAACGTGAAGGCTTGGCCTCCGCTCCGCGCCTGATTCCGCGCGAGGACTGGCAGTTTGGCCGCGTGGAGAATGGGAAGTTGACGTTCGATCCGAACTGGGTGACGTTGAAGGGTGGGTTCGGTGCCGGCCTGACGTACCAGGTTACCTACGAATCCAAGGATCCACCGCTCGCCGGCCTGGGGTTCGCCGCCATTCGCGACCTGGCGTCGGCGCTGAAGTACAACTCCGATGCCCTCGTCCACGGCCGGTATGCGTACACCTACGGAGCCTCCCAGACGGGACGGTTTCAACGTCAGGTGATCTACGAGGGTTTCACCACCGACGAGTATGGCCGGCAGGCGATCGACGCGCTTTTTATTCAGACCGGCGGAACGTCGCTCGGCAGCTTTAACGAGCGCTTCGCGCAGCCCAACGAACTTGGGTCGTTCACGCAAACGAAGTTCCCGATCCGCTATGAGGTGACCACCGACCCTCTAACCGGCCGGCGCGATGGTCTGGGTGCGCGCGTGCCGGCCGGCCAGGAACCGAAGGTCTTTCTGGTCGATACCGGCTCCGAGTATTGGGACCGGGGCCGCGTCGCCGCCCTGCGCCACCTGTCGATGGATGGCACCAAAGATCTCGCCGACCCGCCCAACGTGCGAGTTTACTTTCTGGCGGGCACGCAGCACGGGTCCGGTTCGTGGCCTCCCGGCGATAACGGCGGCCAACTCCGCGCCAATCCGAACGATTACCGGTGGGCGCAGGCGGCGTTGCTGGTCGCCTTGGATGGTTGGGTGAGAAAAGGTGTCGCGCCGCCGCCTAGCCGTCATCCTCTGCTGTCCGATGGAACGCTGATCGCCCAAAGTAAGATCCAGTACCCCAGTGTGCGCAGTGTCAAATGGCCGTTGCACGTGCCGGGCGGCTTTCGCGCCGACGTTCCCGGCTTTCTCTCCGTGCTGCCATTCCTAGTTCCCCAGGTGGACAAGGACGGTAATGATATCGGAGGCATTCGCCTGCCCGAGCAGGCGATTCCCCTGGGAACCTATGCGGATTGGGCTTTCCGGAGCGAGTCGATCGGTGCGCCGGACACTTTGATCGCGATGGCGGGGTCGTTCATCCCATTCGCGAGAACGCGCACCGAGCGGGAGAAAAGCGGCGATCCGCGGCTGTCTATCGCAGAACGCTACAGCGGGCGCGCCGATTATTTACGCCGGGTCGAGGAGGCGGCCGAGGGGCTGGCCCAGGATCGCTACCTGCTCAGGGAACACGTCAGGCCCATCGTCGATGCTGCCGGCGAGCATTGGGACTGGATGATGTCGCCCGAAACGAGCGGCGCGAATTCACGCTAGAGAGCTCGATTGAGACTGCCGCGCGCCACGGCTGAAAATCATGATCGAAACAGGACTGCGCGATAAGGTTGTCATTGTCACCGGTGGCGCCGCGGGCATCGGCAAGGCCACGGCGCGACGCTTTGCCCGGGAAGGCTGCCGCGTCGCTTCGTGGGACGTCAAGGACGCCACGCCCGAGGACGGCGGCCTATTCCAGAAGGTCGATACCGGCGACCCCGGCGCCGTGGATCAGGCGGTCCGCGAAGTCGCGGCGCGCTGGGGTGCGATTCACGTGCTTGTCAACAATGCCGGCATTCTGCGCGACGGCCAGCTGGTGAAGTACAAGGATGGTGCGGTGGCCGGCCTGATGAGCGATGAGCAGTTCGACGCCGTGATCAACGTGAATCTGAAAGGCGTGTTCGTCTGCGCGCGCGCCGTGGTCCCGCACATGATCGCGGGCGGAGGAGGTGTGATCCTGAATGCCTCGAGTGTGGTGGGGCTCTACGGGAATTTCGGCCAGACCAACTACGTAGCGGCCAAAGCCGGGCTCATCGGCATGACGAGGGTATGGGCGCGGGAGCTCGGCAAGTATCAAATCCGAGTCAATGCCGTGGCACCGGGCTTCATCGCCACCGATATGGTAAGGTCGATGCCAGAGAAGATCCTCGAAAGCATGCGTGACCACACGCCGCTCGGCCGCCTCGGAGAGCCGGAGGACATCGCCGACGCGTACCTGTGGCTGGCTTCCGACGCGGCGGCGTTCGTGACGGGCGCGGTGATCAGCGTGGATGGCGGGGTGGTCACGGGCACCTGAAGTTCCGCACAGATTGAGACAATGGTATCAGCGGAGGCAGACGGCATGAAGCCCATCTATATCGCGGCTTTTCATCAATCCCGATTCGGCAAGCTCATGGACATGACCGTGCCGGCCATCATCGACAACGCCATCCAGGGGACCTGCCGCGAGATTGGCGTGCCGGCCTCCGCCTTGGATGTGGGGAGCGTTGGTGCAGCCTGCAATTTTTCGCTCAACGAGCAGGGACTTCTGGCGGGACTCATGGCCTCGACGCCGGGGCTCGAAGGCAAGCCCATCGAAGCCGTGGAAAATGCCTGCGCGTCGGGCGGACAGGCGGTCCTGTCGGTGATTCAAAAGTTGCAACTTGGCCTGGGCGAAACGGGAATCGCGGTGGGCTACGAGAAGATGCGCGACGCCGAAGGCAAGATGGACGGCAAGCTGATCGGCAAGGTGCTCGGCTACTTTTCTCATCCTGGCGAACGCGCCGGCAAGGTCTTCGTCTTTCCGCACCTGTTCGCCGAGGTGATGCAGGCCTATATGGATGAGCACGGCGCGACCGAGAAGGATTTGGCGGCGATTCCAGTCCAGGAATACGCCAACGCCAAGTTCAATCCCTGCGCGCAGATGAACAAGGTTCAGATCACGCTGGACCAGGCGCTCCAGATCGAAGGCCTCAATCGATACGTGGTCGACGGCTTGCCGCTCAAAACCTACGATTGCTCGCAGATTACCGACGGGTATGCCGGGCTGATTCTGGCCACCGCGGAGGGCTTAGAGAAGCTGGGCGTTCGCCGCGCCGAGTGCGTCGAAATAGCCGGCTGGGGTCAGGCGACCGACCCGATTCGCAAACAGGGGCGCGACGTGCTCCGCCCGGCCGGTGCTTACCGAGCCATGCGTACGGCCTATCTGATGGCGGGCGCGAATCCGAAAGACGTGAACGTGGCGGAGGTGCACGACTGCTTCAGCGTGATGGGCGCCATCGGCACCGAGGTGATCGGCAAGGCCGAAGCGGGCCGCGGCGCGCAGTATTGGGTCGACGGCAAAGCCCGGCCGGACGGCGAATGCGGCATCAACACGTCCGGAGGGTTGATCGCTAAAGGCCATCCGATCGGGGCAACCGGGATCGCGATGATCGGCTGGTCGGCTTTGCAGCTTTTGGGAAAAGCCCCGGCCGAAACGCGGGTGAAGAATCCCAAACTGGCCGCCACGTTTAATATCGGCGGTCCGATCTGCGCCAGCGTCTGCACGGTCGTGCGGGCCGCATCGTGACGCCAGCTTCGCCGATTCTTTCAACCCGTCCTGCAAAATGTCCCGGCGGGGTCGGCAGTTTTCGTTCACCATCGCTCGCTTTCGGCTCATCTGCTTGTTCAGCGTCGTGATCGTGTGCTCCGCGAGCTATGCGCTCGATCCAGAAATCGGGCAGCCGTTTCCGCTTGGGCGGCTCGGGTTGCCCTCTGTCCGCCCCATCTCCGCTTTTTTCTTGTTTCGAGCGTCCGAAACCGCGCGTCATCTGGTTTCTTTCAGGCGCAACGGATTTCTGCGTTTTCGATCTGTGGTGGGCGGCTGCTTTTCGATCGTTGTGGTGAACGAGGAGGGGAGCGAACATACATGCGAGTGAAATCGGCAATGAGTTCCCACGCCGTCTCTTTCTCGTGTAGAACAGAAGAATGACCTATCAGATCGATCCCAAGCACAGTTCCGCCCACTTCAAGGTACGGCACATGATGATTGCCAACGTCCAGGGGACGTTCGACTCCGTCTCGGGCACGGTGGAGCTCGATTCCGCAAAACCGGACAGCGCACATTTGGACGCGACGATCGACGTCAATAGCCTGCACACGGGCGATCCGCAGCGCGACGGGCACCTCAAGACCCCTGATTTCCTCGACGCCGAGAAGTTCCCTACCATCACGTTCCGCTCGAAGAGAATCACTCCATCCGGCGGTAAGAACTACAAAGCCACGGGCGATCTCACGATTCGCGGCGTCACGCGCGAAGTGACCCTGGATGTGGAAGGTCTCTCCGATGAAGTGACGGATCCCTGGAAGCAGCAGCGGCGTGGCGTGGCTGCCAGCACGCGCGTCAACCGGAAAGACTTCGGACTCGCTTTTGATCCCGACGCCGCCATGGTCAGCAACGCCGTCGAGATTACGCTCGACGTCGAGATGACGCGCGCGGCTTCCTGACGGTCGGTTTTCGATCCACGTTCTTGAGCGCTTCGCGCCGGCTGAGAGGGCTGAGTAGCGCTTTATGCCGGCTCACGTAATCGACCACTTCCAAGGCGTCGGTCTTGGCGTACTCCCGCAGCGCCCAACCGATGCCTTTCCGCAGGAAAAACTCCGGCCGGCCGAGCGAAGGGCGAATCGAGTCGTAGAGAAGTCGCAAGTCCGTATCGTGCTTGAATCCCAGCTGTGCGAGAATCGCGGTCCTGCGCTTCCAGAGATCCTCGCCCGCAGCCCACTTGCGGAGGAGCGCAGCCATCTCGACCGGGTGCCGGCGCAACAGGCCGCCGATCTGGTGGCTGGCGATGGAGTCGACCAGGTCCCACCAGGCGCCCGAGACGATCATCTCTTCGTAGACAGGCAGCGCATCCAGGGTCTGGAAGGTGCGGTAGGCTCGGAAGCCGGCCAGTTCGATGGCCGCGTAGCGCTCTTCGCGATAGCGAGCCTTCCGCCACAGCTCCAACACCGTATCGCGCCACTGCCCGAAGGACCCCAGGCGATGTGCCGCCAAAAGCGGCCTGACCTCGTGGCGCAGCGGCGCTGCCTGGACGCCCAGATACGGCATCTGGGACTTCATGTACGCCTGCATGACGGGCGCCTTGGTGGGATCGGCTGCCGCCCGCAACGCGCGGCGCACGGCGCGAATCAGGCTCAGGTTCGGGCACACGCTACCGGATCCAAACGGTGGGTTCCACCGACATCCCGGGCCGCAGGCGGTCGAGACCTGCCTGGTTGTTGTCGAAGCGGATGCGGACCGGCAGACGCTGCACCACCTTCACGTAATTGCCGCTGGCATTTTCCGGCGGCAGCAGGCTGGTCAAGGTTCCGGTGGCGGCCGGCATGCTTTCGACGTAGCCATGGAACTTCTGGCCGAAGGCGTCAACCGAAATGGTCACCTTTTGATTCGGACGAATCCGGCGCAGTTGCGTCTCTTTGAAGTTGGCAGTCACCCAGAGGTCGTCGATCTGCGCGATCAGGAAGAGTTGCTGTCCGGGCTGCACGTGATTGCCGATCTCAACGTTGCGTTTGCTGACGACGCCGGAAACCGGTGCATCGATTTTTGTGTACGACAGATTGAGCTGCGCCAGATTAACGCGAGTTTTGGCCACCTGCGCGTCGGCTTGCTTGGCTGCTACGTTGGCCCGGCGGATGGCCACTTCATGTGGAGCGTTCATTTGGGCCTCCATCAGGCGAGTCGCGGTTTCGGTCCGCTGCGCACTCTTTTGTTCCACGGCCTTCTGGGCCGCTTCGGCGGTGGCGCGGGCAGAATCGACGGCCGCCGCCAACCCGTTGGCGGAAGCCACGGCTTGGTCATAGACCTGGCGTGGAACCTCGTCTTTATCCACGAGCGCTTTGTAACGGTCGACGTCGGCTTGCGCCTTGGTCGCATTCGCTTCGGCCTCCCGCAGACGTGCCTGCGTCGCCGCGTAGTCGCGCTCGGCCAGAGCTACGCCAGACTCGGCGTTGGCGACGTCGGCTTCGGCCGCCAGGATACCGGTTTCATTGGTGTTTTCGATGATCGGCACGCTGGGGTCTTGCACTCGAACCTCTGCCTGCTTCTGGCTCATCTCGGCGCGGGCCTCGTCGAGCGCCACCTGGTAATCGCTCGGGTCGAGCTCGGCCACCAGTTGGCCGGCTTTGACGAACTGATTTTCATCGGCGTGAATGCCGGTGACCGTGCCCGCAATCCGCGCGCTGATTCCGTTCAAATGCGCGCCCACTTGGGCATCGTCGGTGGACACGTAGGTTGCGGCGTAGTTCCAGTACAGGACGCCTCCGGCGGCCAGGACCGCGCCCACCACCAGCACGACCAAAAGTGCCTTCCATCGGCTCCGTGAGGACGCCGGCACCAGCTCGGGCACGGGGGCCGGACGCACCGGTAACTCCACTTCTTCCGGTTGCATCATCGTACCTCCAGCAATTGCTGGACTCCCTGATCGGCCTGACCCATCGCCCTGGCCAGACTAGCTTTGGCCAAATTGTGGGCAAAGAGGCCATTGATGTAGTCTTGTTCGGCCGCCGCGACCGCTTCCTGCGCCTGGATCACTTCGATGGTGTCGGCGACTCCCGAAGCGAAGCGGTCGCGCGCCTGGCTGAGCGTCTCCTGTGCCAGTCCCCTGCTGCTCTCGGCCACCGCAACGAGGCTTCGGGCCGCGGTCAGATCCAGGAACGCCTGACGGATGTCGGCGTCCACGCGCCCCCGCAGATCCTCGTACTCCAAACGGCGCTGCCGAAGCGCCGCCTCGGCCTGTTCGACGTCACCGCGAACCCGCCCCCCCTGCCAAACGGGAAAGCTGACGGTGCCGGTCAGGTTGAAAGTGCCGTGCGAGTTTTGCGGCGATGGACCGATCACTCCGTAGTCGCCATCCAGCTCGACAGACGGATACCGCTCCGAGAGAGCCGCCTTGCGCGCCAGTTCTGCCGCCACCACTTGCGCGTGCGCGGCCTTCAGATCCGGGCGGTTCGCGTTCGCACGCGCGAGCGCCTGATCCAGTGCGAGCCCGGTCAGAGGAGTATAGGGCAGCTCGTCGGTAAGGCTGAATTCCTGGGCAGGCGGCAGACCGATCGCGCGGCCGAGTTGAATCCTCTGCTTGGCAAGGTCCGTTTCCGCTGCTGTCAGGCGTTGTTGCTGAGTCTGGAGCTCCACCTGGCTGCGAGTGACGTCAATGCGTGCCGCAAGCCCGTTCGTGTGGCGGTCAACCGCCTGCTGGTAGGTGGCTTGCGCGGTGGCGACTTGCGCTCGAACCGACTCGACGCGCGCCGCGGAGGCGACCACCTCTAGGTAGCCATCGGTAACCGCCAGCACGACCAGATCGCGCGCGTCCTGCGCCGAATACTCGAGAGCTTTCAGAGTCTGCTGGCTGGCGCGATAGTTGCGCAGAGCGGTGAGGTTTGCCACCGCCTGGGTGACCCGGCCGCGCAGATCGAAATAGTGATAAGGCCCGACCACGGTCGGGATGCTGAAACCGGGAGCGGAGAATTTGAACCCGTATACCGCGAGATTGGTTTGCTGTTCGGTTGCCACCAGGTTGCTCGTCACGTTCGGCATCAGCTTCGCCAACTCGGTCAGGCGTTGACCTTGGGCCTGGCGGATGTCCTGCTCAAAACTCCGAGAGCCCAGGTTGTACTCCAGGCCGCGGCGGATAGCCTCATCGAGGGACATTGCCAAGGGGGAGCCCGCAGCCAGGGCCGCGGGCACACTCGCCTGGTAGGCTCCCTGCGGCTGGCCCAAGCGGCCGGAAAGCGGCAACTGCTCGGCCATGGTCGAGTCACCGCTGGTTCGCGACCCGCTGAACTGAGCGCGCATGAGTGGCCCCAGAGCCAGGGCCAGCAGGACCAAGGCGACCCGATGGAACCGCCGCCGCGGGCGTTTTGCGGGCGCGCACCTCCCACGACGGGCCAGGCTCGAACAAAGCACGTCGACGGCGAAGTCGATTTCATCGGGCGCCCGAAACTCCTTCCAACCCAACAGCCGCCTCTCCATCAGCCCGCGGGACACATCGACCAGCGCCGCGGCCATAGCGCCTGCCGGCACCGGACGGATCTCGCCGCGCCGCACCGCCTGCTCAAACACGGATGCGACGTATCGCAGATTCTCCCGCAAAAGCTGCCAAAGCTCCCGGCTCATCGCCGCCTTCACGAAGATGCTGCCGTATTCTGCGAGGTAAATCCTGAGAAAGTCTTCGTGGGATTTGCAGTACTCCAGCCGGACTCGCAGGAATGCCCGTATCTTCTCGCGAAATCCATGCGCCCTTTCCATCTCATCACGGACCTGGCCGGCCAAAGCGCGCAGGTCGTTGGCCAGCGCGGCCAGATACAAGTCCTCTTTCGACTTGAAATAAAGATAGAGTGTCCCCTTGGCGATACGCGCTTCCTCTGCGACGTCGTCCACCGATGCTTCGGCGTACCCCTTCCTGGAAAACACAGCTCGTGCGGCGCACAGAATGGCGGTCCGCTTTCGCTCGCTGACTGACTGGTCAGTCATGCCTACCAACATAGGAAAAAGCGCCCCTTGGTGTCAATCTCCAGGTAAGATAGCGGGCATGTTCTCCTCGCGCTTTCCCCGGGATCTTCGACCGAACCGGCTCGCCCGCGCGATCGAGGCCCAGCGCCGTGAGGGGAAGGCTATTGTCGATCTCACCGAGTCCAATCCCACGCGGGCAGGTTTTGTGTATCCTCCCGAAATCGTCAGCGCTTTCAATGACGAAGGCCTCATACGTTATGACCCGGCGCCCGCCGGCTCGCCGGGCGCTCGGGAAGCCGTGGCAGAGTATTATGCTTTTCGCGGCCATCATGTCGAACCGGAGCGGATTCTCCTCACCGCCAGCACCAGCGAGGCCTATGCGTATCTGTTCAAACTCCTGGCCGACCCGGGGGATCAGCTCTTGGCGCCGCGCCCGTCCTACCCTCTGTTCGAGGTCCTGGCTGCGCTCGAATCGGTCGAAGTCCGGTATTATCCGCTGGTCTATCACGGCCGGTGGACGATTGACTTGGAAGCGGTTGCTTCCTCCGTCACCGCCCGTACGCGCGCTGTCATCCTGGTCAATCCGAACAATCCCACCGGAAGTTATTTGAAGCGCAGCGAGTACGAGCGCCTTTCGCGTCTGTGCGCCGAGCAGCAGATCGCCCTGATTTCCGACGAGGTCTTTTCGGATTTCTTCTTCGGACCGGATCCGGAGCGCGTCTCCTCCCTGGTTGAGACCAAAGATTGCTTGTGTTTCTCTCTGAGTGGGCTGTCCAAGGTCGCCGGCCTTCCACAGATGAAACTTGGCTGGGTAGTGATCGGGGGCCCCGCCACAGTGCGTGAAGACGCCTCCCGCGGCTTGGAGTGGATCGCCGATACGTATCTGTCGGTCAGCACGCCGGTCCAGCTGGCTTCCGCCCGGCTTCTGTCCGCGGGCGAATCAGTGCAGCAGCAGATCCGCCACCGGACCTACGAAAACTTGCAGTTGGCGCGCCAGACTCTCGCCGGTTCTTGCGCAAGTCTGCTCGCCGTGGAAGGTGGATGGTACGCGGTCGTTCAGGTGCCTCGGCTGCACTCCGAGGAGGAATGGGCGTTGGAGTTACTCGCCCGATGCCACGTCCTGGTGCAGCCCGGCTTCTTCTATGATTTTGACTCCGAGGCTTTTCTTGTTATCAGCTTACTTCCCGAACCAGCCCTCTTTCACGAAGGGCTCGGCCGCCTGATTCGCTTTTTGGAGTCTGGCGGCGTAAAATAAATGTATGGCTAGAGGTTGGGCGAGTAAGTCAGCCGTGGTGCGGGCTGACAAGGCCCCGATGCGCCCACGCAACCCCAATGGGCCCGATTCTGCAACTCTGGAGTTGATTCGCCGCAAGGAAAGCATTCTTCTTTCGCGTACCCGAGTTGTGACCGAGCTTAAATCCGCGCAGAATCCCCGTTATAAGGAACTCTTGAATCGGACGCTCGCGGATTTAGATGCGAAACTTACAGCATTAGCCGGCCACTAAGTCGTAGACTACATTTTACCGAGACATGGAAGGCAGCGCCGGGTTCTGAGAATGGCAGAGGGTTTGGTGTGAGTTTTTTGTTGCCCGATCCCGGCGTGTCGTCCCAGGCCTTCTCGCCCGCGTTATTCTATTGAGTTGACGCCGCGGACCAATCCGGACCAGCCACCACCTCCGCCGCGGGTTTCCGTGGTGGTGGTCTCGCGAAACCGTGAGGCTTTATTGCGGCGCTGCCTGGAGTCCCTGCGAGACTCGCAGGGCCAGGAGGCTCTGCAGACGATCGTGGTCGATAACGGCTCGACGGATGGCAGCGCGCAACTGGAGGCCGAATTTCCCCAGCTCCGCCTTTTCCGGCTCCCCAAGAACTTTGGCTTGACCAAGGCGCTCAACATCGGCTGGCGAGCCGCCGAAGCCGAGTATGTGTTGTTTTTGCACGACGACACCGAAGTCGCCCCGGACGCCATCGATCGGCTGGCCGCGGTGCTGGATGCCAACGCAACTGCGGCCGCCGTGTGTCCATTGCTGGTGGATGGCGAAGGACAGCCGGCGCCGCAACTGGGTAGCCTCCCGCCCGACGGCCAATGGCGTTCCGCACAACCGGCGAGCGCCGAGCCGTTAGCGGTTGAATATCCGCGCGGCGCAGCGTTGATGGTGCGCTCGTTCGTCATTAAATCCATTCGACAAATCGATGAGCGGTACGGCCAGTTTGGCAGTGACGCCGATCTGGCGGCGCAGATCCGGCGCGGATCCCGGCAGATCCTGCTGGTCCCTCAGGCACGGGTGCGGCACCACGGCGGTCGGGATTTGTCGGCCGATCGGCACGCCGATTTTCTGCTGGGCCGCGCCGTGTTTCTGGGCAAACACCATGGCTTTGCGGCCGGCCTTCAGGCTCGCCTAGCCGCGATCCTCGGGCCGCTGGCCGGGTTTCGGTGGGGCGTGTTACGCCACACCCTGTCCGGTCAGAAGATCGACGGCAACCAGCCGCAATGATGTCGCCGTGATCATCGTGGGGATGGCTCTAGCGTCGGATCGGCGCCCTGCCAGGACACATCGGCGGTGGGACCGTAGACGGCGGGTACGGCTTGATCAAGTAGCCGCAAATAGACCGTCAGTTGCGTGCGGTGATGGGCCGTGTGCAGGATGCGCCTCCAGAATATCCAGATGCGCTGGCGGTCTACATCGAAAAATCGCACGGTCCAAAGCCACCAAGCCTCATTCTGACCCGCCAAAAACACCAGTCGCGGCCGAGCTCACTCGACCAGCCGTTCTCGGTACTGGGCGGCGGACAGCACCTCGGAGGCCGGAGGTTCCGGCGAGCTCAGAAACTCGCTGAAAAAGCGGCGCTGCGACAGCAGCTCGTGCTTCATCACATCCCGCACCGTCATCGACTTAGGATGTGGCCGGAAGTCCATCTGCGCCTCGGGGAACCGGGCCCACGTCGCGTACACCTTATTGATCTCCGAGGCGTAGGTGTCGATAGCGTGCTGGAGGAGCGGGACTGTGGCGCGAGGTATCTCGCTCTGGCTAATCGCGCTGAATTCGTACTGCATCCTGTTCGATCCTATTGCGCGGCGACTTCGAGGACGGCGCTCCACAAGTACTCGACCAGCTTGTCGAGACTGCGCACCGAGAGGTTCTCGTCGTCGGAATGGGCGCCGCCGAGGGTGCCCTCGCTGGCGGGACCGATGGGACCGACGCCGTAGGCCTGAACGCCTTTGGCCCGGAGTTGTGCGCTGTCGGTGGCTCCAGTGAGCATACCGGGAAGGGTAGGCGCCGCGAACATCCGCCGGCCGACTCTTTCCAGGGCACGGAACATTTCGGTATCGGTGCGCGAGGGCGGCGCAGCCGGCCGCTCGGCGTTCTGGGACGGCACGATGTCCACTGTTGGGTCACTGATGACACGGCGAAGTTCAGCCAGGAATTGGCGCATATCCTCGTCCGGCAGAGCGCGGACGTCGAGATACGCTTCGCCATTGGAGGGGATCACGTTGGTGCGGAAGCCCGACTGCATCTCGGTAGGAACCACCGAGGTGCGAAGGATGGAGTAGTGGCCCGGCTCGTGGTCGCGGAAATAGCGATCGACGGCGGGAGCGCGAGCCGGGTTCAGGATGCCCCGATAGCGGACCGCTTCCGCCGGCGGGCTGATCGCTGCCAGGCGCTCGAAGTAGGCTCGTGTGGTGGGGCTGAGGCGCATGGGAGTCTGCCAGGCACCCGCCTTTGCCACCGCCGCGGCCAGGTGAATGACAGCATTCTGGTTGGTGGGACGGGAGGCGTGCCCGGACGGCCCGTGGGCGACCAGACGGATGCCGCGGGGCACTTTTTCGGTGACGGTGACGAGCACGTCGTGCACCTTGCCGCTGTCCTCGACTGCAGCGCCGCCTTCGGCGAGCGCGTACTCCGCCTCGATTTCCGGCCAGTGCTGCTTGACCATGTAGTCGATGCCCACCCCGGTGGTGCCTTCCTCGCCGGCTTCCGCCAGGAAAATGACATCGCGGTCCAGTTTCACGTGCAGGCGGTTGAGAAGCAGCAGAATCATCATTCCGGCGACGACGTGCGGACGGTCGTCGGTCGCGCCCCGTCCGTAAATCAGGCCGTTCTTGCGGACTGCGCCAAAGGGATCGACGCTCCAGCGCTCGCGCTGCACGCCAACGACATCGGTGTGACCCATCACTAGGATCGGCCTCTTGGAGCCGTTGCCCTTCACTCGTGCGACCAGATTGGCGCGTGCCGCTTCGAGGGCAAACAGCTTGGTCGGAATGCCTTCCCTTTCGAGCATCTCTTGAATCACTTCAGCGGCGCGGGTCTCGTTACCCGGCGGGTTGCTGGTGTCGATTTTGAGGAGTGTCGTGTAGCGGTCGAGGATTTCGGCGGAGAGCTTCGCCCACTCGACCGGGTATCGTTCCTGCGCCGCGGCCGGAATCCCGCAAAACCAGGCGACGAGGACGCAGGGCAAACCTTTCATAGAGGTATGTTCCCATGCTTCTTGCGCGGCATGGTATCTACCTTGGTTTCGAGCATGCGCAAGGCGCGGATGACGCGTGGGCGGGTCTCGTGCGGCTCGATGACGTCATCCACAAATCCGTGCTCGGCGGCGATGAACGGATTGGCGAAACGCTCGTTGAACTCGGCGACCTTTCCCGGGCGCTCGCCGGCCGACAGATCCCGGTAAAGAATGTTGACGGCGCCTTCGGCGCCCATGACGGCGATTTCGGCCGACGGCCAAGCGAGGTTGATGTCGGTCCGGATGTGTTTGGAGCCCATAACACAGTAAGCCCCACCATACGCCTTGCGCGTGATGATGGTGACCTTGGGAACGGTGGCCTCCGCAAAAGCGTAAAGCAGCTTGGCGCCGTGGCGGATAATGCCGCCAAACTCCTGGTCGGTGCCGGGGAGAAATCCGGGCACGTCCTCGAAGGTCACAAGCGGGATGTTGAAGGCGTCGCAGAAGCGCACGAAGCGCGCGCCTTTGTCCGAAGAGTTGATGTCGAGGCAGCCGGCCAGAAACGCCGGCTGGTTGGCCACAATGCCGACGGAGCGCCCGTCCATGCGCGCGAAACCCACCACCAGGTTCTTCGCGAAATGCTCGTGCACCTCGAAAAAGTCGCCGTCATCGACCACGCGCCGGATGACGTCCTTCATATCGTAGGGCAGGTTGGATTCGGCCGGGACCAGGGTGTCCAGCGTCGGGTCCATTCGGTCGGAGGGATCGGTGGTGGGGTGGCGAGGCGGGTCTTCGCGATTATTCTGTGGCAGGTACGAGAGCAAGGCGCGAATCATGCGGAGACACTCGGCATCGTCAGCCGCAATGAAATGCCCCACGCCGCTCGTGGAATTGTGGGTCATCGAACCGCCCAGCTTTTCCTTGGTGACGTCTTCATGGGTGACGGTTTTGATGACATCGGGCCCGGTCACAAACATGTAGCTGGTTTGGTCGACCATGAAGATAAAGTCGGTGATTGCGGGAGAGTAGACGGCGCCTCCCGCGCAAGGGCCCATGATGGCGGAGATTTGCGGGATCACTCCGCTGGCGAGCGTGTTGCGCAGGAAGATATCGGCGTAGCCGGCCAGGGAGAGGACGCCCTCCTGGATGCGCGCGCCGCCGGAATCGTTGAGGCCAATGACGGGAGCGCCGGTCTTCATGGCGAGATCCATGATCTTGCAGATTTTTTGCGCGTTGGACTCCGACAAAGACCCGCCGAAGACCGTGAAGTCCTGGGCGAAGATATAGACCAGGCGGCCGTCGACACGGCCGTAACCGGTGATGAAGCCGTCGCCGGGAATGACTTGGTCGTTCATGCCGAAGTCACGGCAGCGGTGGGTCACCAGCTTGTCTAGCTCGTCGAAGGAGTCGTCATCGAGCAGCAGCTCGATCCGCTCGCGCGCCGAGAGCTTGCCTTCCTTATTCTGGCGGGCCTGGCGTTCCGGCCCCCCGCCACGTTCAGCAGCCTCGTTGCGCCGCCGCAGTTCCTCCAAACGGTTCATCCGCTCCATTGTAAGAAAAAGTCAAAAGCCACAAAGCAAGCGCCACAAAGCAAAAGTCCAACGTGAAAGCTGATCTGGTGTGCTTCGCCCTTTATCGGGAGCGTTTTTCCGGAGTCAAGCGGGCCTATCGGGTTTGGGATGGGGATGGCGCGGAGGGAACCTGATTGGAGAGTTGAGTAGGGGCCGGGACTCCGTGGCCGAGTAGGAACGCTCCTCGGACTCGACACAGCGGGCATGCGGGTAAGTTTCGGTCGGCAGAGCGATCGAAGGCGTGGCACCGAAGGGCATTCCTCCCCCGACCCTTGATAGGACTCAAAGACTTCTGGTGCTCGTGCTGCCCATGGCCGGGTTTTGCTCCAGAGGAGGCGGGCCACGCGGAAGCGACCGCGGTATCGACGAGGAACGGTTCGGTGACCCAGGCGGGGCGGAACCCGTCGTCCGGCCGATGGGTGGGCCACAGGGTACCGCGATTTTTGCGAATTGAGGCGTTGGCCGGTCGATCTCGCGCTCCGAGGCCGTGGGTTTCGATTCGGCGTAGGGCCCGGTAGGTGAAGGGTTGAGGGGGGATACGGCGGGACACGCGGTGGTGGCATGCGGCGGGAATCGTACGGGCTTGTGCCGGTGTCGGAGCTGAAGCCGGAAGCCACCCAAACGGGTCGAGTGCGATCGAAACCGTGTGCTGCCCAAAGGCACCGTTCCGGGCTGGGGAATGGGTGGACGGAGGGATCCGGGCGCTAAAAACTCAAGATTTCTTCTTAGGCGGGGGCAGCGGGGCCGGAGAATGCTCACGGATTTCCTCGGCTTCGGCAACCTTCTGGTCGCGGACGTTACGGCTGGAGGCGTAGGCGCGGCGCGCGGCTTTGAGATTCGATTGGCGGCTGGCTTCGGAACTCACGGCAAACCCAGAGAGCAGCTGTTTGAGATCCTGGCTCTGGCAGGACGAGCACCGAGGCACCGTGTTGTTGAGTAGCAGCAACTCGAACCGTTCCCCGCACTGGCCGCATTCGTACTCGTAGATCGGCATCGGCTTGCTGAAAATTATCTCAACAAAAGAAGCTGACCGCTACGTCACGGGATGGAAGCGGCCGTCGCGAAGGACGTGGTACTTGCGGCCGCGCCACTGGACCGTGTTGCCGAAGAAGGCGGCCAGCCACAGCAGGAAGCTGGCGAGGTCCTCTAACGGAATCAGCCACCAGTACCGGTGGGTGAGCGGATCCCCAAGAACGCGGGCGGCGGTGGCATGGGCTGCGAGCGCACGAAAGGCTGCGGTTATCGGTAACACTGGCCACCAGGCGGGCGCCACAACCAAGAGAAGCAGGGCCAGGGGCAAAGGATGGGTAAACACCTGGCCGATGTAGCCCCACGGGCGGGAGCGGCGTGTGCTGCGGTTCCACCGCAGCCGGTGTTTGAGATTGGCGGCAAACGGCTGACTTCCGATGCGATGCTCAATCACAAAGGACGAAAGAATCACGCGCCAGCCCAACTCGGCCGCGCGTTTTCCCATGACAAAATCCTCGGCGAGATAGTCTTTGAGCGCCTGGAAACCGCCGAGTTCACTCAGCGTACGGCGGCGTGCCGCGATGGTGGGTCCAAGCGCGAACTGCATTCCCTCGAGCCAGCGCGCCACTAGGACCCCGGCGAGAAACTCTGTGTTCAGTCCCAGGGCCTCCAGGCGTGTCCAGAAGCTCGGTCCGGGCACCGCACGGTACGGGCAGGTGACCAGGCCGACCTTCTCATCCTGGAACTCGGAGGCCAGGGTCGAGAGTAGATCGGGCGTTACGCGGACATCGCTGTCGGCCATGACGAGGAGTTCGCAGCTGGCCTCGGCCAACATCCGGTCGAGGCTGAAAACCTTGGCGTTGGGATAAGACGGCTCACCGGTGACCAGCAAGCGCGACGGCACGGCGGGAAAGGCGGCGCGCAGGCGTTCTGCCACCGCGGTCGCCGAATCGTCTCGACTGCGTACTGCGAAGAGGATTTCAAAACAGGGATAGTTCTGCTCAAAGAAGGTCCGGAGGTTCTCCTCCAAGCCCAAGTCGTCGCCAGAAAGCGGCTTCAGGATGCTCATGGGAGGAAGAGCACTCGGGTGGGGCGAGTGTCCAGCGCGGTAATGCCGGGCGGCGATGAGAGTCAGGGTGCAATAGACGAGTGAGCCCACCAGCAGAGCCGACAAAACGAGCGCAGCCACTTTCTCACTGTATCGCGGTCGCCAGATACGCTCGAGCCTGCGAGAGTCCAGGGGAACGGGTGGTTTTGCCCGACCAGGGCGTTCGCACCCGACACAGGAGATTGCCCTTATGCCACGCTACTCGATCGCGTAGTAGCCCGCGCGGGCCCGGAGGATCGCTCGCTGGTGCCGCCGGGCGGCGGCAGGCGCGAGCTCGACGCGGATGCGCCGAAAGGCGCCGGACGGCGCGGCCGGGGCTTCGTATTGCAGCCGGTAGCGGGAGCGGATGCGTTCGATCATCGACTGAAACGATGGGGCGGCCTGGCGCGACTCTACGGCTTCGCCGCCGGTCAGGGCCGCCAGCTTGAAGACATCAGAGGGAGTGAAATCGGGATTAAGGGTGACGCCGCTGCGGGGTGTGTCCGGCCGGCGCTGTTTGCCGATCAGAATCGCGTCGAGCGTGGCGTCGGCGGCATAGAGGGCGCGGATGACTTCTTCATCCGGGACGCGGTAGTTGAGGCTGAGGTTGTCGGTCGCGATCAGGACGGCGCGCCGGGCCGTGGCGAGTTGGCGGCCAATGTAATCGGCGGCCGACAGGATGGCCGAGTTGATGGCGGTGCCGCTGCCGAGATCCTGGGCCTTCACGGCGCCAGCGATTTCCGATTCCACCAGACCAAAATCGGCGGTGAAGGGCTGCCGCACGGCGGATTGCCGAGCGAACAGTATCACCGCCACCCGGTCGCGAACGCCCAACGGGCGCAGGGAGGCGCGCGCGGTCGAGGCCAGTTCCATCAACGAACGGTGCATGCTGCCGCTCACGTCGAGCAGCAGCAAAAGGTCCAGTGGTTCCGACTCGTGGTCGAAGTAAGCAATCGGCTGGGGCGCCTGTTCGTCGAAGACTTCGAAATCATTCCGGGTGAGATCGGGAATCATGCGGCCCGACGGGTCGGTGACGGCTACGTCGACTTTGACCAGCGTCACGCCGGCGCGGAAGGTCGGGGTCTGGGCGGGTAGTACGATGGGAACGAGACTGATGAAGAACATCATTGTCGGCACGGCCGGGCATATCGACCATGGCAAGACGGCGTTGGTCAAGGCCCTGACCGGCATCGACGCAGACCGGCTGGAAGAAGAGAAGCGGCGCGGCATCACCATCGACCTCGGATTCGCTCATCTGCAATTGACGCCGGAGGCGCGGCTGGGTTTCGTCGATGTGCCGGGGCACGAGCGATTTGTCAGAAACATGCTGGCCGGGGTCAGCGGCATCGATGTGGTGCTATTCGTGATCGCGGCCGATGAATCGATCAAGCCGCAGACACGCGAGCATTTCGCCATCTGCCGGCTGCTGGGAATCCGCCGGGGCGTGATTGCGCTCACCAAAGCCGACCTGGTAGAGCACGACCTGCTGGAGCTGGCGCGCCTGGAGGTGGAGGAACTGGTGGCGGGCTCGTTTCTGGAAGGCGCGGCGGTGGTGCCGGTGAGCTCGATGACCGGCGCGGGCCTGGAGGAGCTGCGGGGGGAGTTGGCGCGGGTGGCAGCGGAGGCGCCCGAAAAAGACGCGCAGGGACATTTCCGATTGCCGATCGACCGAGTGTTTTCGGTGAGAGGCTTCGGGACCGTGGTGACGGGGACGCTGGTTTCCGGTTCGGTGGGCAAAGATCAGGAAGTGGAGGTGTATCCACGAGGACGGCGGCTGCGCGTGCGCGGGGTCGAGGTGCATGGCGCATCGGCGGAACGCGCGCTGGCCGGGCAGCGAACGGCGGTGAACCTCACAGACGTCGAACCGGACCAACTGGCGCGCGGCGACGTGCTCTCGGAGCCGGAGCGGTTCCGCGCGGTGACGCGTGTGGATTGCCGGCTGGAGTTGCTCGGCTCCTCCAAGCCGCTCAAGCACCGCGCCCCCGTACACTTCCATTCGGGGACAGCGGAAATCGAGGCCGAAGTGCGGCTGCTAGGGGGGGTCGCCGCTCTGGAGCCGGGCGGGGTGGCCTACGCGCAACTGGTGGCGCGGCAGCCGGCGCTCGTGCTGCCGGGCGATCGGTTCATCATCCGGCGGTTTTCGCCGGTGGTGACGATTGGCGGCGGGGTGGTGCTGGACAACGGCCAGCGGCGCTATCGGGCCGGTGAAGACGCGGCAGCGCGGCTGAAGGTGCTTGCAGGTGGAGACCTGGCGGCTCGCGTCGCGGTGCTGGTCAAGGAGGCGCCGTTCGGCTTGGGGATGGCCGAACTGGTGTGGCGTACGGGGATGCGGGAGCAGCAGATCGGAGCAGCCAAAGAAGGGCTGGAGGTGCTTACACAGCCGCAAGCATGGTATCTCGACCGGCGCTGGTTTCAGGAAGCGCGAAACCGGCTGATTCAATCGGTCGGGAAGTTTCACCAGGAAAAGCCACTGCTTGCGGGAATCGCCAAACAAGACCTGCGCAGCCGGGAATTGGCGGCGGCGCCGCCATTCGTAGTGGATGCCCTGCTGGCGGATGCTGCGGAACTGTTGGTGGAGGGCGAGACCGTCCGGCTGCGCCGCCACCGGGTCGTGCTGCAGCAGGATGAGCAACAGGCGCGCGCGGCCATCGAGGAGGCCTTCGAGCGCGCCGGGCTGGCCACTCCCGCCGTTCCGGAGGTGCTGGCGCAGTCGGGGGTCGAGCCGGCGCGGGCCCGCGCCTTGCTGCAGCTCCTGCTGCGCGAGAAGCGGCTGGTTCGGGTCAGTGATGAGCTGGTGTTCCATCACTCCGCGATCGGCCAGCTGCGGAAGATGCTGGTAGAACGAAAGGCCACGCGATTCAGTGTGGCCGCGTTCAAAGACTGGACGGGCGTTTCGCGAAAGTATGCGATTCCGCTGCTCGAATACCTGGACCGCGAACACATCACGCGCCGCGATGGCAACGAACGGCTGGTCTTGTAGCTGGATCGGGCTTAGCCGGGTTTGCGGGCGCCGATGAAAGCGCTCATGAATTTGCCTTCGACTTGCGGGTAATCGAGTCCACGTCAAGACTACCCGAGGTCAGCCAGGCGCGGGCATCCTCGGTGCTGTAGACGCGCGTAGGCTCGATGCGGATATCGACGAAACCGGCCCTGGCCAGCTCGTCCTATATGCGGAGTCTTTCAAGGCGCCCGCGATGCAACCCACCCAGAGCAGTATGCTCTGGCGCACCTCAGCGGGCACCTCGGCGCGCACCACCACGTCGGAAACTGCGGGGCGGCCGCCGGGCTTGAACGCGCGAAAGTCCTCGCCGAGGACGCGCTCTTTATCGGCTGAGAGGTTGATGACGCAATTGGAGATGATGACGTCGACGGAGTTGGCGGCCAGGGGAATGCTTTCCATCTCGCCTTTGAGGAATTCGACGTTGGTGAAGCCGGCCCTTTGCTGGTTGTGCCACGCCAGAGCCAGCATCTCATCGGTCATATCCAGACCGTAAGCCTTGCCGTTGGGCCCGACGCGGCGGGCGGAGAGAAGCGCGTCGATGCCGCCGCCCGAGCCCAGATCGAGCACCGTTTCGCCGGACTTTAATTCGGCAAGAGCCGTGGGATTGCCGCATCCTAGTGAAGCCAGCAGGGCCTCGTCGGGAATGAGGCGCTGGTCTGCATCATCGTAGAAGCTGGGGGTGACGGGCTCGCCTTTGGCTTGGCAGCCGGGGGTCTCGCAGCAGGATTTTTGGGCGGCGCTCCACACCCGAATGGCGGCTTCGCCGTACTTCTGTTTCACGACTTGCTTCAGGTCGCTAGTCATTTGGTCTCCTACTGGCAACACAGACGATGTTGTGGGGCTCGACGGCCTGGTTGCGCACGCAGCACTCGGCATAAAGAAAACCAAGGAGCTCCTCGAGGCTGTTGCAGTTCACCGTGTACCAGAGGAAGGTGCCGTCGCGACGCACGGTGACCAGTTCTTCGTTCTTCAGCTTGTCGAGGTGATGCGAAAGGCGGGGATTTCGAGCTCCTGGCTGATCGTACCGACCACCATCCCCTCGCGGTGAGCGGAGAGGAGCAGGCGCAAGATCCGCAGCCGCGGCTCGGCACCCAGGGCGGCGAACCTATCCGCGTAGCGCGCAGTGCGCTCGGAATCGGCCTCTGTAATAGAAATATCGGGAACCTCAAGGCGACCGGCCGCCGACCAACGCCGACGCGGCGCCGAATGCTTTGGCTCGTCACGACGGCCG
>JAGWQP010000370.1 GCA_028876805.1 Acidobacteriota bacterium
GATGGGGTTCACCGGCGATCCAGTACCCCTGGGAATCGGCAGGGGCGCCACCGTCAACATAAATTCCCATCGGTTCCGCGCGGCGGCGGCCTCGCTGAGTGCCTCGAAATCAGCCCTATCGATCAGGTGGATGCCCAAAATCGTCAACACGAAATTATGGAGCGCAATCCGGTTCAGATCGCCCGGCGGCTGCGGCACGTAACCGGGCGTCTCCCATGCGAGCAGCGCGATGTCGCGCTTCTTCAGCCAGGGGATCACCGAATTGTCCAACCCGGCCGACCCCTCGTCGATGGCCCACGCCCCCAATTTTGCACGCCGCGCCCAGCGTCCCCAGCGGACGAGCATGGCGTCGCCGGGTCCGACTCGTACCCCAGCCTTCTTTTCCCAGGCCTCCAGGTCTTCGGCAAAGATGCGTGTTCCCGGCTCGAGAAAGGCAACGCCCTTTAGCCGCGGAATATCGTACAAGACGCCCCGCGTCACGATCCCATTCTTCATCGTGAGAATCGAATTCTTGGCTGCGCCGCCCTCCTTCGTCACCAAGCTCGCGCTCGGATATCCGTTCCACATCTTTCCATCAAAAAAGATGTGCGCAAACGAATCGAGATGCGTGGTGCCGGCTCCGTGGATGCAGGGATACGCAATCCGGTCCATGGCGATCGAAGAGGTCGCCGTCACCATGGCCCACTCGATCGGACATGGATTATCGACTTCCTTTTGGGGATTGGCATTCGCCGCGAGCGAGACCGTGAACCCTTCTTTGACGAGCGCGGCCGCCTGTTTCCGCTTGGAGGGAGTAATGAGGTTCAGAGTCCCCCATTCGTCGTCCTTCCCCCAGCGCCCCCAGTTGGAGAGTTGCCGTTGCCAGTCGTCGTACTCGGCCTCGGTGACCAGGCGATGAGAGGGCGCCTGCTGTCCGCGCATCGCGGTGATCCAGCCTCCGAACGCCAGAACCAGAGCCGTCGTCGCAACCATCCCTTTTTTCATGGCTCCTCCCGTAACGCAGGTATTATACTCGCGGGAAGGCGATATACTGTTCGCACGCCAACCAGGCGCCAGGACCCGAAGGCGATGAAATGTGGCTTCCTATTCCTGCTTGCTCCTCTCGTGGGGTACGCCGCGGAGGATCCTTACGCCGCGGCCTTGTTCCAAAAACATTGCGCTTCCTGTCATGATGCCGCTGTCGAGGCCGGGCCACGCATTCCGCAGAGGTCGGCGCTGAAGGCCATGACGCCCGGCGCCATTCTCAAAGCGCTCGAGAGCGGTGTGATGAAGCAGCAGGGGGCGCCCCTTTCCACCAACGAACGCATGGCGGTCGCAAACCTTCTCGGCACCGCCGTTACTGTGGAACGGCGGCGGGAGGAGATCACCCACCCGTGCCCGGCCGGCGCACCATGGACCGCCGGTTCGAACTGGGCGAGTTGGGGAGCGAGCCTCGCGAACACGCGCTTCCAACCGGCCGCCGATGCCGGCTTGACGGCGAATGATCTGCCGCGGCTCATGCCCAAATGGGTCTTCGCCTTCCCCGACACCACGGTCTTGCGGTCGCAGCCGGCCGTCTATCGGGGGCGGGTCTTCGCCGGGAGCCAGGACGGCAGTGTCTACTCTCTCGATGCCGCCACGGGTTGCGTCCATTGGGCCACCGTCGTCGAGGCCGAGGTGCGTTCCGGCATCACCGTGGCCGAAGCGGGCGGCCGGCCGATGGTGTTCTTCGGCGACTCCTCCGGGTATGTCTATGGCTTGGACGCGGCCAGCGGCAGGCAGATCTGGAAGCTGCGGCCTGATGAGCATCCGGCGGCCAAGTCGACCGCCACGCCCGTGTTTTACCAGGGCCGCCTGTACCTCGGCGAATCGTCTCTGGAGGAGCCGCTGGCGGTTTCACCCGATTATGTTTGCTGCACATTCCGCGGCAGCGAGTCAGCGGTCGATGCGGTGACCGGGAAAGTGCTTTGGAAGCGTTATATGATCGCGGAGACACCCAAGGAGCGTTCCAAGACCAGACGGGGCGCCCCCGTCTGGGGTCCTTCGGGCGCGGGGGTCTGGAACGCCGCGACCCTCGACCCCGAGCACGACACGCTCTACGTCGGCACCGGAGACAACTACTCCGATCCGCCTACGACCACCAGCGATGCCATCGTGGCCCTGCGCATGTCCACCGGCGAAATTCTGTGGTCAAAGCAAATGCTGGCCAAGGATGCCTGGAATAGTTCCTGCTACCTGCCGGGGAAAAAGAACTGTCCGGATGCCGATGGTCCCGACTTTGATTTTGCCGCGTCGCCGATCTTGATCTCGCTTCCAAATGGAAAGCGCGCGCTCCTCGTGGGCCAGAAGTCCGGTATGGCTTATGCGATCGATCCGGATCGCCGCGGCCAGATCCTCTGGCAAGCGAGGGTAGGCAAGGGCGGCACGGTCGGAGGAATTCAATGGGGACCGGCCACCGATGGCCGCAATGTGTACATCGCGCTTTCCGACATCGACTTTCAAATCTCGCTGCTGCCCGGGAGCAACGACCGGACGTACTCGCTCGATCCGACCAAGGGCGGCGGGATGTTCGCCTTTCGCGTCGATAACGGCGAGCGGATCTGGCAGACTCCCCCGCCCGGCTGTGGAGGCCGACCGCAATGCAGTCCCGCGCAGTCCGCGGCGGTGACCGCGATTCCCGGCGTGGTCTTCTCCGGATCGGAAGACGGCCACTTACGCGGCTACTCCACGGCCGATGGAAAAATCGTTTGGGACTACGACACCGCACACGAGTTCAAGACCGTGAATGGCGTCGCCGGCCGCGGCGGTGCGATCGACGTAGGCGGCCCGGTAGTGGCCGGCGGCATGTTGTTCGTCTTGTCCGGTTACTCGTCTCGGGGCGGCCTCCCCGGAAATGTACTTCTGGCGTTCGGCGTCGAACCGTAGCCATGGCCGTCGTTATTTGGGAAGGTCTCTCCCGACGGCGGATTTCAACTCCACGCGAATGAACTTCAAGGGCGCTTCGCTCAGGTTTTCGTCTTGGTGAGCGGCACCGGGCCCCACCCAGCGGACCTCGCCTCGGGCGTAGTGGCTGATGCGGGCCGTTCCATCCGACGTCGTCAGGCGCAGATTCTGGTCGGTTAACTGGACGAGAACCGCGCCGGTTTGCGGGTGCGTGTGCATTGCGAGCCTTTCGTGGGGCCCGATTGTGACACGGAGCACGCGAACATACTCGTTCTCGAGTTCCACGTGATAGTGCGCGGGATCCACCACAGTCGCATCCGTTTTGTCGACGGTGAAAGGCGGCGCAGCGGCAGCACCCGCCGGCCGCCTGGGCTCGATCTGAATCGCTTCAAACGGAGCGTTGTTCAGGTTCTCGCTCCGATGGGTACTGGGAAGCGACCACATGACGGCTCCAGCGTGATCGCGCAGTTCCCTGCTCGTCCCTTCGGGCGACGTGAGCCGGTTGTGGCGATCGGTGAGCAAGACAATCACCGCGCCGGGGCCGGGATGCTGGTGCATGGGCATCTTCTCAAACGGCGCCATCTTCTCGCGAAAGGCCCGGACCCACTGGTTCTCGACGTCCAGCTGGTAGTGCTGGTGATCGACGGCAAGCGGGTCCAACGATTCTCGATCAGCAGCCAGACAGTCCCCGGAAAACAACGCGGCCCCCGCCGTGACCGCTCCCAGCATCCAGACGATACCCATATAGGACCTCCCCTTCGACGAGTGAGTATACACCACGCCTGGGGGCGAACGGTGTTATTTGCCTACGATCCCTTGCTGCGCCCGCGCGCCCGCCAGAATATCCGTCATCGAGTAATTCCCCTCGTGACATTCGTATGGGAAGATCTCTTCGCTGGTCTTGCGCATGGGAATTTCGGCGCTCCAAGGTCTGGTAAACGCAGTGGGATCGTCGACGGTGAACTGATATCGGATCGTATCGGCGTCGGTGCGCGTGAGTCGCTCGGTGAGATGGAGGTTCTCGTCGGCCCCGAAGAAGTCGTCGGTCCCGATGAAATTGGTGGTATCGATGACCAACGTGTCGCCCTCCCAATGGCCACGTGAATCGCCCATGTAGCCGCGGATCTTCGGAGAAGGATGCGGGCGAGGGTCCAGAACAATGATGCGCAGTTCGTACATCATCTCCTGAAGAATCGCGACCGACCCAGGAGACTGAACAATCTGGAAGAAATTGTTGTTGGGTGTGGGCGCCATCGGTAAGCC
>JAGWQP010000371.1 GCA_028876805.1 Acidobacteriota bacterium
AATCCCAATTCGCATTATGTGGCGGGCTTCGGCCGGTTCCTGCTGCCGTTTGCGCCCAGCCTGAACACGATGGATGGCGGGTATTTCGGACGACGGCTCGGAGCGGGCTTTACCGCCGGCATCTTCGCTGGTTCCACGCCTGATCCGCTCGCCTGGAACTACAATCCGAACCGGCAGCAAGGCGGCACTTTCATCGCCTTCGAGCGGGGCTCCTACGATCGGGTGCGGTACGCCAGCACTGTTGGAGCGGCCATGTCGCGCAGTAACTGGCACCCCGAACGTCAATTCCTGTTCGCGGAGAACGCTTTCTCGGTAGGCAGCAAGCTAGTTATCACCGAGAGTCTCGAGGTCGACAAGGTCACCAAATCGCTCACTTCCAACGGCATCAATACCCCGCAATTGGCGCGCAGCTTCGCCACGGTGCGTATCCAACCGATTCGGCGAATTTCGCTCGACGTCGGCCACAACTATTTCCGCACCGTGCCGACGTTCGATCTGCGGCTGCTTGGCACCGGACTCCTGGACCAGTTCCTGTTCCAGGGGTTCAGCGGCGGGTTCCGGGTGGAAGTGATTCGCGGCATACAACTCTACGGCAATTTTGGCCGCAGCAAGGGCACCCAGGATAATCGGCCCTCCTGGAATTATGCCGGCGGCATCACGTTACCACGGCTGCCGCGCTTGCCGGTCTTCGCGATATACCTTCCCAGCGTCCCGAAATTTGTGCGATTCGTGCCTGGCCTGCCGCGCGTTTCCGGCGTAGGGTGGCTGCCGAGCCTGGGGTTCCGCACCGACGTGCGGTATTCGAAATTCACGAGTTCGTTCGCGACCGGATCCTACGCGTCTCTGATGCTGACCCGGCAGTTTACCGACAAGCTTCACCTCGACATGCAGGTGGGCGAGCAACGAATCGCTTCGGCGTTTACCCCGCAGACGCGGACGAGGTTTGCGACCAGCAACCTGGACTACCTGGTTGGGCGGCACTATATTCTCGGGGCGGGCTGGACGGTTTATCATGGTGGATTACAGAACTATGATCAGACTTTCGTTACTCTCGGATTTCGCTTTTAGGCGATCTGGCGCGATCAGACGGGTCCCGAAGGTATTGGGTCTCGTGGCGGCGGCCTTGGCGTTGCTGGTGGCGGGCTTGGCGCACGCGGATACCCCGCTCGCCGAGAGTCTGGCGAGGGACCTGCCGCTACCGCAGCTGCTCGAGCGGGTTGGCAAACAAGTGGAAACGTTCTGGAATCAATTCGCATCGGTAACTTGTACCGAGAGCGTGACTCAGGACAAACTCGGAGAGAAGGGGAAGGTGCTGTTTGAGCAGCGTGAAAGCTTCGATTACCTGCTCATTCTCCAGGCCTCCGGCCTTGACCTGTCCGTGGACGAGTCGCGAGTGGAAAAGACAGTCAAGACGTCGAAAGGTAAAGCTTCGCTGCTCGATACGAACGGTTTTTCGATCTTCACGCTGATGCTGCACCCTCTCTACCAGTCGCGCTACGAATTCCGGCGGCTTCCGGACGAGACTCTGCAAGGACGCCCGCTTCTGCGGATCGGATTTCAACAAGTTTCCGACGATCGTCCGCTATCGGTGCTCCTGCTTCGTGAGCGGCAGTACGCGCTGAAGTGGACGGGGACTGCCTGGATCGACCCTGCCTCCTTCGAGGTAGTCCGCATCCAGGCCGGGCTGGGAAACTCCATGGCGGATATGGGTCTGCTACGGCTGGATGCGGATGTGAGCTATTCGGATGTCACGTTCAACCAATCCATACGGTACTGGCTGCCGGCCCGGGCGGTGGTCGAAGCCGAAACCAAGCGGCAGCACTGGCGCAATACGCATCTGTTCAGCGATTACCGGCGCTTCGAGGTCGAAACCCAGGTGAAAACCGCCATGCCGCAGTAGGAACCGATGTGAGCCGAAAGTTCAGTGATTACGTATTGAAGCCGGAGGGCCGGCATCAGGTCGAGGTATACCTGATAGCCCTTTTCTATCTGACCGTGCTGACGTGGGCTGTGATGCATGGCCTGAGCTACTACCGGTTGCCGCTCGACCAGCGGCCGTATCATCCCTTGAATCGGGAACTGCGGTCGAGCGGCCCGATTGGTATCCGGTTGGGGTTGTTGGGCTTGGCTTCGTTCGGTTTGATTTTTCTGTACGCGGTCCGGAAACGCTTTAAGCCCCTCGCACGGGTAGGCAAGACCAAGCACTGGCTGGACGTCCACGTGGTGTTGGGGATTTCAGCTCCGGCTCTGATCACCTTTCACTCTTGCTTTAAGATGAGAGGTTTGGCGGGGACGTCTTACTGGATTATGATTGCGGTAATGATGAGCGGCTTCATTGGGCGGTACCTTTACGCCCAGATTCCGCGCCGCATCAACGCGGCCGAACTGAACCTGCAGGAAATGGCCTCTATGACGAATGAGTTAACCTCGCAACTGCAGATGCAGAGCCTGGTTTCGGCGCATGAGTTGAAGCCGCTGCTGGCCGTTCCGGACAAAGCGAGCGTGGAGGCGATGCCCGTGGTTGCGGCTCTCGTGCTGATGTTTGTTTGCGATCTGAAGCGCCCGTTCCTGGTGGCGCGGGTTCGGCGCCGGGCCCTGACGGCGGGAGGGAAGATCAGAACTTTCGGCGGGCTGCTGCCGTCGCCCGAGCGCGGTCTGGAGAAGGTGATTGAACTGGCGCGGCAGCGGTCGTGGATCGCCACCAAGATTTCGTTCCTGGCCAAGACCCACCAGGTCTTCCATCTGTGGCATGTCGTTCACCGGCCGTTCAGCTACTCGTTTGCGATCCTGGTCTGCGTTCACGTAGGGGTCGCCGTATCGATGGGCTATTTTTGAGACACTTGTTCCATGGACACGCTGTTCACATTCCTGGTGGCCCTGGTCGTCACGTTCTTCTTTTTACGGGGATACATGAAGACCCTATCCGGCCCGAAGCGAACAGCGCCGACTCCTACCGAAACATCTCCCGAAGCCGCCCCCCAAGCCAAGCCAGTGTTTGCGTGCCCGCGCTGTAACAAGTCGATCGCCGCCGATTCGACCTTCTGTCCCGCCTGCGGGGCGCCGATGTCGATGTGGAACCTGCACCGGGCCGCGGTCAGGCCCGACACCAACGGCGCCGGAGGGGGGGAAAAAGGGAAGCCGCGACCGCTCATTAACGCCTCGCTGTGCATCGGCTGCGGGAGCTGCGTGGATGCCTGCCCTGAGACGGGAGCCCTGGCGCTGGTTGGCGGTAAATCGATTCTGGCCAACGCGGAGCGTTGTGTCGGCCACGCCAAATGCGTCGAGGTCTGCCCCACCTCGGCACTCAGTCTGGCCTTCGGTTCGACGCTCCAGACGCTCCGCGCGCCTCTGGTGAAGGAGACTTTTGAGACCAACGTCGCGGGCATCTATATCGCGGGCGAGCTCTCCGGGATGGGCTTGATCAAGACGGCGATCAATGAGGGCCGGATGGCGATTGACAATATCAAGCGGAGACTCGAAGCGGCGGGTGAATGGTCACCGCCGTCGGTCCGGAGCCTCGACCACCAGGTCTCGGCGTCACCCTCGGCCGGCGAAAAGCCTTACGATGTCCTGATCGTGGGCGCCGGCCCGGCGGGGTTGAGCGCCTCTCTATCGGCCGTGCAAAGCGGACTGAACTATCTCACGCTGGAACAAGGCGAAGTCGCGGCGACCATCCGGAACTACCCGCGTCACAAGTTTCTCATGGCAGAGCCGGTCGAGATGCCCCTCTACGGCAGCCTCTATGTCGGCGATGGCACCAAGGAGTCGCTGGTGTCGGTGTGGGAAACCATTCTGACCAACACCGGCGTTCAGGTTCAGACCCAGGAACGGGTCGAGTCCATTTGCCGCGAAGGCTCGTGGCTCGAAGTCACGAGCAACAAGGGGACCTACCGGACGAAGAACATCGTGCTCGCCTTGGGCAAGCGCGGCAGTCCCCGGCGCCTGGGCATTCCGGGCGAAGATCTCAGCAAGGTGACGTACCGGTTGATCGAAGCCGACTCGTATGAGGACAAAGACGTGCTGGTTGTCGGGGGCGGCGATTCGGCCGTGGAAGCCTCCTTGGCTTTGAGTAAGGCGTCCCGGAATCGCGTCACGCTCTCGTATCGTGGCGACCGCTTCCACCGGGCGCGCGAACGGAATTGCCGGATGCTGGAGGAGGCAGAAAAGCAGGGCAAGGTTCGCATCGTCCGAAACTCTAACCTCACTCGGATTCTGCCTCACGGCGTTCAACTGTCGGCCGAAGGCCGTACGTACGAAATACCGAATCACTACGTGTTGATCCTGATTGGCGGCGAGTCTCCCGAGGCCTTTCTGCGGAAGACTGGGATTGAGATGGTCGAAAAGGTCATCGGAGCTCAGGAAGTGCATGCCGGCGTTGCCTAAGAAATGGGTCTGGATGGGCTCGAGCGTCGTTCTCATCGGCGCCCTATCGCTATTTTTGTTCAAGGCTGTCTCGCGTTCGGAAGCACCCGCGGCCTCGTCAAAAGCGCCCGCGGTGACCGATAATCCCGAACACGAGCTGAAGGTACTGTCGGTCGAACTGGAGAAGAAGCCCGGCCACACGCCGATTCTGATGCGCATGGCCGAGCTCGAACGGGATAAAGGACAGCTGGACGATGCGGCCGGACATCTCCGCGAAGTGGTGAAGGACGAACCCTCGAACCAGGCCGCTCATCTGGAACTCGGGCGGATACTTTACGAAAAAAAGGATATCGGGGGGGCTATCACAGAGACGCAAAAGGTATTGGAGCTCAACCCGAAACAAGTCGACGCCCTATACAACATGGGCGCCATATACGCCAATATGGGCAACGCACGGCAGGCGCGTTCCTACTGGTCGAAAGCGGTAGAAGTGAATCCAGCGGCCGATAGCAGCAAGAAGGCCCGGGAAGCGCTCACAAAGTTAGGTGGGAGTTAGGAAAGCGAAGACAGGAGGACACGCTAGTGTTTGGAAGTCCGCCCAAGCGAGAGGGGTCCCGGGTGCAAGCGGTCGGAATGGCGGCTGTGCTTTCTCCGTGCATTATCACATCCAGGATGGCAGCGCCTTGCGATCAGTGCGGATGCCAGGCCTCGCCGGTCCACATGCCGCGGCAGGAGCATGGTCTGTACTGCGAGCAATGCTGCCCGGCCTGTTCAAAAGACAAGCACCATGGGGAGATGGCGGGCCGAGCTGAACCCTGAGCCAGTCGGCAGCAATCGCCCCTCCAGGAATCTGTATGAGTGAGATGTCTAGTTATGTGCCAGCGTCTCGCGGCTTCGCCCGACCGAGTCCCGAGTGCACCCCACCCAATGCGGGATCGCTGCTGACCGCCGCCTGGTTTGAGACGATCGCGGATCCGATGCTGCTTTGTGATCGGGAGCTGGCGGTCTTGGCCGCTAACCCCGCCGCGGCGAGTCTGCTCGAGACACCCGCCGCCGATCTGGTCCTCCGCAAAGCCCAAGAGGTTTTGGCTCCGATCACGAGTTCGGTCCCGGCGCCAAAGCGAGCGGTGGCGTACTTGGAGTGGACTTGCGAGTTTCGACCGCCCCAAGGTGAGCGGCGCAAGCTGGCCGTCTCCGGGACCGCCTTGCGCGACCGGCTGACCGGAGCGGAAGGCTGGGCTTTGTCGTTGCACCGGATTGACGGCGCTGAATCGTCCGCGGAATTTATTGGCCGCTCCGCCGTGGCGCAAGAGTTGCTCGAATTTGTCAGTCGCATCGCCGCGAGCAGAGCTACTTCGATTCTGTTGGTTGGGGAAAGCGGCACGGGAAAAGAATTGATCGCCAAACGGCTGCACGGGTTGAGCCGCCGCGCTGCGGCCCAAATGATTCCCATCAATTGTGCAGCGCTTCCGGAGACCTTGCTCGAAAGCGAACTGTTCGGCTACGAGAAGGGCGCTTTCACGGGCGCACGCGACACTAAAGAAGGGCTGCTTGAGGCCGCACACGGCGGGACTGTCTTTCTCGATGAAATCGGCGAGATGCCGCTCGGACTTCAAGCCAAGCTTCTGCGTGTCCTCGAGGATCATACCTTCCGTCGTGTGGGAGGCTCGCGCAGCATCTCGGTTGATCTTCGCGTCATCGGGGCTACCAATACCGACCTCGAGAAGGCCATCGAAGAAAAGCGCTTTCGCAGCGACCTGTATTACCGTTTGAACGGCGTTCAGATCCGGGTTCCAAGCCTGCGCGAGCGTCCAGAAGATCTCCCGGAGCTGGTGTCCTTCTTCCTCGCCCAGTTCAATCGCATTCACAGCCGCAACATTCGGGGCATCCACCCGGGCGCGATGCGCTTGTTGGAGCGGCACACCTGGCCCGGCAACGTTCGGGAGTTGCGCAACGTCATAGAACGGGCGGTATTGGTGGAACCCTCGTCGCTCATCATGGCGGAGAGCCTGGCTCTTCCCGGCGGCTCCAACGGACTCGGGAAAAAGCCGGCGTCCGCCGAGAACGAAAATCCCTACGCACGGTTTTCCCTTCTCAGCGGCGAACGGGAACTGATTGCCGCCGCGCTCGGCGAAGTCCGTGGAAATCAGACCCGTGCTGCCGCTCTTTTGGGAATCGGTCGATTCGCCCTGCGGTACAAGATGAAGAAGCTCGGCCTCCGTTGAAGGACGCCTTCGTAGGCGACCAGGCCGGACCCGTTCGTTTGGGCGCTACTGGGCGCGGCTCACCAGCGGCCATGCGCCGCGCGACCAATGCTCCTCATCAAAGGCTTCCGGATCCAGAGTTGCCACGCGCAGATGCCCCTGCTGCCGCCGAAGAGTCTGGGTAAAATCGGCAGCTCCGGGCACGGACGGATTCAGGATCACTAAATCGACCTCCAGTTTGAAGCGCCCGATCAGAGCAGTCGCTTCCGGCACATTCATTGCCGGAAGCGCCTCACAGTTGGACGTCGAAAGAGCTTGCCCGAGCCAAAAAGCGAAGCCCAGATTGTTATCGAGGATGAGTATGGTCGCCACAGGTCACCGGCCCATTAAATTCCGTCCCAACGCCGGACATCATCGGATGCTCGTCGCAGCCGGGGGTATGAAGCGGGTACGTTACCTTTGGCCACGTGCGGGGAGTCAAGCCTGGTTCTAGTACTAATTCTGAAAAAATGCGGGGCGAGGTCGATTGGACGCGACGGGATTCTAATGGAACTCGATCCCTCTGAGGATGCCTGCAGTCTGCGCTTCGGGTTTAATTGCATACACCACCGTTACAGCGCTCAACGGCTGGAGCCCGCAAATGAACTCCGGAGGCGCATTGCGCATCTCGACGCGCAAAGGATCCGGCATTGCGATCGTTAAGGCTCCGGTCGCCGTTTGCACCACGATTTTCGCGGTTTCGCTGCAGGAAATCTCCTGCAGTTTACCTTCCACTCGGCCAATGAGGTCGGCGGGCTCGATAAACGGGTTGAAATCCGGCGCATCGTGAGGCACACGGGTCGTGACCAGGCGCGAGGTCCCGTTCGCATCCCGAGCGAAGCGTACCGCTACATCCGTCTGGGCGATTTCGGCGAGTTCGAGGGCGCGGGACCGCTCTACGGGCGTTTTGGCGGATTCCAAGGCGTGGTCGGCCGCAGCCTTAGCTTGGTCGCGCCACCCCAATTCGCCCAGAGCATAGGCCAATGCCGTCCAGTATGGGAACTCGCGCGCGGCTGACACATGGGCCATGGATCGAAGGTGCTCGACGGCGGTCTCGAAACGCCCGGCATTGTTTTCGATATGCGCCAGCATGAAATGCGCATCGTCGAAGGCTGGCTGGAGAAGAACCGCCCGTTCGAGCGCCTGCGCGACATCGTCAGAAGCCATGCCGGCTTCGCTCGCCGCGACCGCATACCGGTAGCAAGCCGCGGCGTCGCGGATCCCGTGTGCCAGCGCTTCTTGCCAGTGCTCTCGTGCGGCGGCCAAGTCGTGTTTCCGAAGAGCCAGCCTAGCGAGCGCTGCCGAGACGTCCGCATTTTCGGGCGCCTCTCGCGCGAGTTCCTGATATTCAGTTTGCGCCTGGTCAAGTCTGCCGGTTGCGACCAGCAGGTCAGCGGTCAACGCCCGCCACGCGGACGGCGAAATCTCGGACACCTCGACCGCCACGTCACTGGAGGAAAGGTGGGGCACAGCGATGGGCAGGACTCGGCGGACCTGGACCCAGACGCGCAGATCGCGGGCGATCTCCTCTAGTGGCTTGGCATATACGTCGGACAATGCCTTCAGGCTCGGTGTCCCGGCCGAAAGCGCCGCGAACAGGTTTGGAGAGCGCGGGCTGTAGACGGGCGACGCCATCAGCATGTCGGAGAACGCCCAGCTCTCGGCATAGAAGATTTCCGAGGTGTCACGCCGATCCCGGAGCGGCGAATCGGCCGGCAAGGTCACTAATTCTGCCAGCGGCATCCACGGGTGACTGCGCAGGATCGCGGCGCGATATGGCATCTCGGCAGCGGTCCTGGCTGGGCGGTCATCCAATCGAACCGCAGAAAGAACCTCTGCTAAACCCTCGCTGAGCCAGGGAGGCAGCTCGATCAAGTTCGCGTCGAGAACAGCATGTGCGTATTCATGCGCCGCGATACGGAAGTCGCCCGATCCTGGATCGATCATAACAATGGAATCGGCGGTTTCTGTACCCACATAGTAGGCATCTGCTGCGGGTCGGAGTCGATAGGGATCGTATTCTCGCCGCGAGCGGAAAACGATGACTCGAACCGGGCGAGTGAGCCCAAGGCCGGTTTCGTGGAGGAAGAGGGCACGCAGCCGCTCCAAGCCCAAAACAACGGCTTGGGCGCTCCTCTCGCCCGCCTGGGAATACACTTCGAAATGCGCGCTCCGTGCCCGGTTGGCTGCCGCGAGGGGCGCCGCCGAGGCGCAGGCGAGAACGACGCTCAGTGCCGGCAGACGATAAACTCGGGACAGCATGTTCCCCTCCCGACACTAGCACATTCATCGGGCGAGCTAACTCGCGGCCGCTGAGGTCCCCCGCTGGGCTTTTTGTAGCGGCCACATCTGGAAGAACTCGGCGAAAAAGATCAGGAATGGGAAGGTCACGCCGAGCAACGCCGAGGCCAGCCAGAGCTCAAAATCATACCCCGGCGGACCCGATTTGACCGGGCCCGTGACCGATGGCGCGAGCAACCCGTAACCCACGGCCAGCAGGATGCCGATCACAGCCGAGGCCGTAGCGTTCAGAACGCCCTTCAGAGGCTGCGCCGACTTCGCGAACAGCGAAGCCTGCATCATGTTGAGGACTATGATGGTTCCGAAGATAAAGGGGATCGGTGCCCGCACCATGAAGGCGACCACATCCATGCCGGCCACTTTGACTCCTAGAGAATAGGCGACGCCGCCCAACGCCAACGCCAACGCGGTCCAAACCAGGCCAAGAACCGGCTGCTTCATCAGCGGGGGCCACTTGGTCAAGGGCCAAAGCTCGAAGCCAAGCATCAGAAACATTACCGCGAGCGCGGTAATGGCGAATACCAGCGCGTTCCACGCATGGAACAACCCGTGAGGGTCGAGCCCCGGCTGATACACCGGCGCTCCTTGCATGAAGCTGTAATCAAAGAAGAAACGAAAGAGCAGATAATTCACCAGGTAACAGACCACCAGCATGACCAGTCCGGCCGCCACCGGATTTTTGATGATCGCCGTAAACGGCCAGCCGCCCCACATGATTGCTGCCCAGAAGGTGACGATCACCGATAAGATGATGCACATTGCCGCCATGGGCGGCGGCGGACCGATCCCGCCGCCAACAGTCGCCTGATGCACCGGCGCCACGATCGCGCCCGCGGCCAGCGCCACGATGACGAGTAAGACACCCTTCAGTGGCTGGCTGCGGGCGGCCGCGAACCGCGGGAGTTTCGAGCCCCACGTGACGGCAATGACGATCTGCATCGGAATGAACGAGATCAGCAGGTAGGCCACCCACCCCGCAAACACCTGAAACGAGAAAAGCGAAATGAACCCCAGCGCGATCGCGATCGTGATCAGGGTTGCCATGACGCCGAGCGCGGGCTGTTTTGCATCCATGGGCTCTCTTTTTCCGCCTTTCAGCCGGAAAGGGCTTCCAGCCAAGGTAGCTATCCTATCAGAACTTGTCCACTGTGGGAGGTGGGAACAAAACCGCGGGCAAGCAACCCCGAGCTCGCAGTGGCATATGGCACACCCCTCGACCGGCAGCGAGTAAATTCAGGTCACATGGAAGTCCGAACTTCCAGTCCGGGGGACATCCCCCTCGATCTAAGGAGTTCTAGAGAGCTGCGTGACGGGTCATCCCCCGATGATTTTACATACGTTAACTAAATGGAGTGGCGTTCCGCACCACTCGGAGGGGGCAGAGATCCGGCAGCAACCCGCAATAGTGCTGATTGGCACAGTCCTTCGCTCAAAACAGGGTATCTTTGTGATTCACTCCACCCCTCTGGAAACTCCGGTCCCGAATCCCACCTTCGTCGAAAAACCGGTCGATCGGAGTTGGTGGTCCCTCGAGCGGTGTATACTGTCGGCCAGCATGCAATTCCCCTTTTCGACCCGCCGTCAATTTCTTTCCGGTGCGACCCTCGGCGGCAGCTTGCTGTATACAGCGTGCCGCCACGGCGGCGCCGGCGTAGCCTCAGTGGACGCGGAGGCCCTCCAAGGTCCAGCGGACGTCACGCTCCGCATCGGTACCGTGAAGGTGGACATCGCCAAAGGTCATACCATCAGTACTACGGGTTACAACGGGGCAGTGCCCGGGCCCCTCATTCGGCTTCGCGAGGGCGTGCCGGTGACCGTCGACCTGGTCAATGACACGGCGGCGGCGGAACTGGTGCACTGGCACGGGCAGGTGATACCAGCCCGCCTCGACGGCACCGAAGAAGAGAAGAGCCTTGAGGTACCGGCCAATGGGCATCTGCGGTACCGGCTGACGCCGCAACCAGCGGGCGCGCGATTCGTACACACGCACGTCATGCCGATGGCGGACTTCATGCGTGGCACCTATACGGGACAATTTGCTTTCGTCTACATCGAACCCAAGAGCAATCCCGGCCAGTATGATCAAGAGCTGTTTCTCGCGACTCACGAATGGGAGCCCTCTTTAGGCAGCGAAGAAGAGGAAGAAGAGGACGAACGAGGTTTGCCGCCCGCCACGCCGCCCCCGGGCCCCAAAGACCCAAATCCCAACGGCTGGGAGATCGGCTACCAGCGCTTTACCATCAACGGGAAGTGTCTGGGCTACGGAGAGCCGATCCAGGTCAAAGAAGGCCAGCGCGTCCTGTTCCACTTTCTGAACGCCAGCGCCACCGAGAACATTAAACTCGCGCTTGCCGGGCATCAATTCGATGTGATCTCGCTCGATGGGAATCCGGTACCTCGTCCCGAGAGGGTGGACGTGCTGGAACTGGGAACGGCCGAGCGGATCGACGCTGTTGTACAGATGAGGAACCCGGGCGTATGGATCCTGGGAACACCCAAAGCCGACGACCGCAACAACGGCATGGGCATTGTGGTCGAGTATGCCAACCGCAAAGGCCAGCCGCGGTGGAT
>JAGWQP010000372.1 GCA_028876805.1 Acidobacteriota bacterium
GCCGGCGTGATCGAACGGAGTTGTGATTGGCGGGTAAATGCCTTGTAGTTTCATGGCGAAGAATCAAATCTCACAATAGCACTAATGCTCTAGGTCGAATTCCGGCGTAAGCGTTCCCTGGAAGCCGGGGCGTGATGATTTTGGTGTCTTTTTTCACTGAAAACTGGACCGAGAATTGCAACCACACCGCCCATGCTGCCAGCCAGACCGCTACCTATCAAACTGAGTAGTCGGCACGAATCAGGCCGCCGTTTTCCGATCTGTGCCCATGTCGAGTACCACCTGCCCGAGAGTCAAGGTGTTTTGTCGAGCGGCGTTGGACGGACGATTTACCTTTCGAGCAGCAGCGTGCAGATTGAAACGGAGCATGGCCTGCCCATCGGTGCGATGGTCGAGCTTGCCGTCACTTGGCCTGCACGGCTCGATAACGACGTGCTTTTGAAACTGCAGATTATGGGGCGTACGGTTCGAGCGGAAGGCAAGTACACCACGATCAACATCGCCCGCTATGAATTTCGCACGCGTGCTTCCCGCCCCCGCAGGGATCCCATCCTTCAGCGCGACCTAGCGGTGGAACGCACGCTGCGCCAGTCTGTCGGTTCTATAACCGAGGAGCGAGGCGCCAATGGCACCTTTTTTGAGGGATGCCTCCCCACGTGAGGGTCCAGGTTTTGCACGGCACCGTGCCGAATATGGTCCAGCCGGTAACTATAAACAACCTGCCTCGCCCCGTATTGGGTTGGAATCCTCATCCTCGCGCGCGAGCATACAGAAGCGGATTCTTGGCAACATCAGGAGTGCAGCCAGCGGGCAAAGTCGGCTTTTATGAACTGCTTAACGCCCTCGCCGCCGGTGAGGCGCAACCAGACCGATCCTCGGTCCCGCTCCATGCGCACTACGATGTCGAAGAACGGGCAGCAGAGCCGTTCTCCGGCCGCGAATTCCAGCACCCTCTGAACCGTCGCAGCATCCGGCGGAAACTCGAACTCGAAGCCATCCGGCAACTCGCGGTTGCTTCGTTCGGCCGCGGCTAACGCCGGTGCCAGTTCATCGAAATGGCGTTTCCTGGCGACGGGATCGAGAGCCAGGCGGTTGCACGCGAACCGTGAATCGCCCTTCGCTGCTGTGGCCTGCTGGGCAGCGTTAGGCCTGGGAACGCCGGGGGCGGTCTGACCCTGGCTGCGCGCGACCACGCTCACGCCTGAGGCCAAAACGAACAGTGTAGATAACCAAGACTTCATCGCTCACCTCCCTGTGAATGTCGGGTTGTTCACCCAGAGCTCAATCATAGGACTTGAAGTCGACTTCAAGGCAAGCGGTTTTTTACGACTGTTTTGTTGTGATTCCCCTATAATCGGACGCATGGCCGAATTGAGCATCTCTGAAGTGGGCCGGCAGGCCGGGTTGCGCCCGTCCGCGATCCGCTACTACGAACGTGTCCGGATCCTGCCGCCCGCGCGGCGAGTGAGCGGCCAGCGCCGCTACCAGATCAGTACCGTCTACCGGCTCGTCGTCGTGCGCCTAGCCCAGCAAGCCGGCTTTACCCTCGACGAAATCCGGCGCCTCTGGTACGGTTTCGGCACGCAGGCACCGGCCTTTAGCCGCTGGCGGCAACTGGCCGGGTTGAAAATCGCCGACCTCGATTCCCGGATGAACCATCTCCAACGCATGAAGGAGCTGATCGAACGGCTGCGCACCCAATGTCAATGCGAGACCCTGGACCAGTGCGGCAAGGCTCTGTTGGACAAGAACAGACAGCCGGCGAGTGCTGAAATCTCCCAACGCATCCATGTTCTTTCTGGAAATCGCCTGCGAGCCGGAACAGCGGGATCTGTTGATCGCTGATCTGTGGGAGCTGGGTTCGGTCGGCATCGTCGAGTGCGACGAGCGACAGTTGCGCGCCTTCTTTGAAGACACGGCCGACCGAGACGCACTCGTCCACCGCTATCCCGGAGCAACGGCCCGCACCGAAGAGCCGCGCGACTGGGTCCAATCCGCGCGGAGCCTGCTCCAGCCCATGACAGTGGGCACGCGCTTCTTCCTCGTGCCGGAATGGCGGGATGACGCCACTCCTCCCGGCCGATTCCGCATCAGCGTGAATCCCGGCATGGCTTTCGGAACGGGCGTTCATGAGACCACGCAGCTGTGTCTGGAAGCGTTGGAAGACTATCTTCGACCCGGCATGGCGGTGCTAGAGGTTGGCGCTGGCTCGGGCATTCTCGGGCGCGCGGCGCGGTTGCTCGGGGCGGCGCGCGTGTATTCGTGCGACGTCGACCCGGTCGCGGTGGGAATCGCCGGCGAGGGTTTCGTAGGCTCTGTGGACGCCGTGCGCTCCGAGGTTTCCGACCTCACCGTCGCCAACATCAGCCCGGAAGCCATCATCGGGCTGGCCTCCGATCTCGTCCGCTCGCTCCGTCCCCGCGGCATCCTACTGGCCAGCGGTTTCGAATCGCACGAAGTGGACCGGGTGCAAGGCGCACTTGCGCCCGCCCGCGAGATCCGCCGCAAAGGCAACTGGGCGCTAACGGTATCTTCAGGTTTCACGAGTAAGATCGAATAGTGCAGGTTCGCGTCGGTTTTGTCCAGGCCGCTTCGTGGCCGCTATTCTATTCGGGTGTCGGGCGTATCTGCCTGGAGTCAGACCGCCCCGGCGCAGCCAGGTGACCAATCGAGGCGGGCGGTGATCCCTGAGCGCCGACTGTGGCGCTACCGGGCGCGCGGCGTGATGCGCACTGTGAACAGCGTGGCGGGCGGAAGGTACCCCTTGATCGGTCTGGGTCCGGGCGACTACGCGACCCAGGCTTCGGTGCCGAGCCAGGCCCATTGCTGAACTGTTGAAGATCTCGCTGCGCCCAGGCACGCAGACGGCTAACCTTCAATCGGCCGTAGCCGGCGCCGCAGATCGAGGTGGGAGGAGAATGCTGGGCCGTGCTGGCTATCAATCGCCTGTGTGGGCCGGACGGTAAACTGGCGGTGGACGAGCGCTGGTAGCCATCCACGACGCTGGATGATCTGCTGGGTACCGAAGAAGGCAAGATCAACAACACACGGCTGTACCGATGCCTTTACAAGACCGCCAGATCGGTGTACAGATTAGGCGCGAAACTGACTCCAGCGGGAGGCGCAGGAAAACGCGGAGCCTTCGCGTTGGCTCTCCATCTTGATTGCTTCCGCCGTGCGCGGCGCCAATCCAGCGAGCAATAGACAACCGCAAACGGGCGCCGGCCCTGGCTCGCGACCGGGCTTCATGGGCGCGGCAGCGGTCGAAACAGCTGCGGCGGATCTTCGAGCGCGATCCTGATGCCGTTCGGAGACCGAGACCACAAGCGAAGATGCCGTGCAAGGCCCGGCAGCGGTCCTGTCCAGAAAGCGTGAGTGGCGCGCGGAACGCTGACTGCAAATTCGACACCGCGACGCCGCGCCGGCTTCGCGCCCTGCTCGGCGACGGCACGCTACGATCCGCAGCTCATCGGGCGGCTCGACAGGCAATGGCTCAGTGAGCCCCGCCCGCATCGTGAGGCTATTCACCACCGGTGAGGTCCTCTTGGCTTCATCCAGGATTTCATCCCGGCCTGCCCTCCCTCCCTCCGCACGGCGACCTCGGCCGTGGTCCTGATCAGAGACCGGAACCTGAAGGTTCGTGAGGGGCGTCGGAGCTGAACTGCGTCATCCAGCGGATGAGACGCATCCGCGAGCAGAGATTCCGTTGAGGGTTCTGCGACAGCCGGTGCGGCTCGTCGCGGCTTTTGGGGAACCCGGAGCCGCTATTCGAGGCTTTTGATGGGTGAAGAATCTCTGAAACGTCCGGGGAGCCCTCCTTAAATCTTCAGGTTGGTTCGCTAGAATTGTGCATAAGCGCGATGCGGTGGATCACGCGGGAAAACGTCAAGGTCGATCGGGTTGCTTGTCCCTGGCTGATCCGCCGCTTTGTGGATCTCGACGCGGTTTTCGTTTTCTTACCCAAGGAAACTGACTGGAAAGCCGTTCATGACGGCATACTGTTCGATGTTCCGGATTGTGAGTTGGGACATCACGGTGAAAGCGTGTCGTTTGATTCCATCCTGAAAAAATACGGCTTGACGGACCCCGCGCTCGTCCTGATGGCCGAAATTGTGCGCGCGGCGGATTCGCGTCAAGCCCAACCGCATCCGGCGGGCGAAGGACTGCGCTGGATCGCGCACGGCTTTAGCAGACTGGGGTGGAGCGATCAAGAGATGCTCGAACGTGAGTCGATCCTATATGATGCGCTCTACGCCGAGTGTCAGAACCGGGTAGCTTCCCAGACACGCCACCGGACCACTTGAGACCGGAGTCCAAGAGTAGACTGCCAACTAAATGCCAGCGTTTTCTGTCACCCGCCCCCCCTCGCGATCGGCATTCGCCAGCCCGTGCCGAATGCGCGCGAGGTCACCTTGAGCACCGGCGCCGCCTGCTTGCGCTTGAATTCCGCTCCCCGGACCATCTCGAGCACTCTCCCTACCGTCTGCTTGTCAAAGCCCTGTGCGATAATCTCTTCCGCCGACTGGCACTGTTCTACGTGCAGCTCCAGAATCGGATCCAGCACCTCGTAGGGCGGGAGCGTATCTTGATCGGTCTGATCGGGGCGCAACTCGGCTGACGGCGCCTTCGTGAGAATCGATTCTGGGATGTCGCGCTTGCGCCGGTTCCGCCATTGCGCCACCCGATACACCATGGTCTTCGGAACATCTCCAATCACCGCCAGCCCCCCGTTCATGTCGCCATACAGCGTACAGTATCCCACGGCCATTTCGGATTTATTCCCCGTGGTCAGCAGCAGCGAGCCGTACTTGTTCGACAACGCCATCAGAAGGTTGCCGCGAATCCGTGACTGGATGTTTTCTTCGGTGACATCGGGCGCATGACCACGAAACGCCTCCTCGAGCGCGGCATCGTAGCTGGCCATGATGCCGGAAATCGGCAGGGTCAAGGTACGAATCCCGAGGTTCCGCGCCAGAGTGACGGAGTCGTCGACGCTGCCTTCGCTCGAATACCGCGAAGGCATCATGACGCCCAGGACATTTTCCGGACCCACGGCGTCCGCCGCCAGGGCAGCCGTCAGCGCCGAATCGATACCGCCCGACAACCCCAACAGCACCTCGCCGAAGCGCGTCTTGCGAACGTAGTCGCGGACGCCCAACACGAGCGCGTTCCAGATTTCGGCCTCCGGCTCGAAAATATCGCCGGCGATGTCGGCCGGGCCGCCACCCAGGTCCACTACCAGCACGTCTTCTTGAAAACCCCGGGCGCGTGCGAATAGACGACCTTGCGCATCGAAGACGGCGCTGCGCCCGTCGAAGATCAGGTCATCGTTGCCGCCCACCTGGTTGACGTAGGCCACCGGCAGGCGGTATTTCTGTGCCATGTGGCTGAGCATCCGCTCGCGAAATAACTGCTTGCCGACGGTGAAAGGCGACGCCGAGAGGTTGAGAATCGCCCGCGCGCCAGCCTGCGCCAGCACTTCGATCGGATCCTGATGATACCGCCTCCGCTTCCAGAAGTCGCGGTCGTTCCAGACATCCTCGCAGATGCTGATGCCTATCGGGCAGCCGTCCCAATCCAGCAGTTGCGGCGCCTGCGCCGGCTCGAAGTAGCGGTCCTCGTCGAAAACATCGTAAGTCGGCAGAAGAGTTTTGTGAAACGCTGGGCCAACCACGCCCTCCCGCAGCAACACGGCGCTGTTGAGCAGCGGCCTCCCTTTCTCCGAAGGATTGGGCGTGGCCAACCCCACCAATAACGCCGGCGCCTGTGCCAGTTCGCCGGCGATGCGCGTCAGCATCTCACAACCGCGCCGGACGAATCCCCGACTCATAAGCAGGTCGCGCGGGAGGTACCCCATCAAGGCCAGCTCCGGCGTCACGGCCAGATCCGCGTTCAGTGTTTGCGCCTCTCTGGCGGCGCGGACGATCAGCGCCGCATTGCCTTCTAGATCGCCGGCCGTCGGGTTGATCTGCAGAAGAGCCAGTCGCAAATGAAACAATTCCCTTGTCTCTAGATTACCGGAACCGGCGGCAGGAGCGAAGGATGGAAGGCTTGCCATTGACTGCGGTAGTCGGTCCGTAAGCATTCACCGCGGCCGGGCTGTGAGGCCGAGAATTTCAAGATGTCCGCGCTATGCGTGCTGGAAGATCGCCGCACCTATGGGATGCTTCCGGGCAGGCCGATTGGCAGCCGGCCCGCGCGGTAGCGGCATGATCGGGCTCCGAGCCAGCCTAGGCCCCAGAGAAACACTTCCCAACAAAGTATTCTCGCGGGCGACGCCTCTGAGAGACGGATTACGGTTGATCCCCGCATTTGAGAGCGTCGCTTGATATCGACTATGATGGTGACCTAGCATGGACCGAAGTTCGCCAGTAGCGGAGACCACGACACAGGTTTGTTCGAAGGGGGGTCGCCCTGTCCAGCCAGCAACGCAGGTGCGAGTGAAGTTGTTCGCAGATGGCGCGGACAAAGCGGCCATGCTAGGGCTGTACGCGAACCCGGCGATTCAGGGATTTACCACAAATCCAACATTGATGCGCAAGGCCGGGGTCACCGACTATCAGGCTTTTGCGCGGGACATCCTGTCGGCGATTCCGGACCGGCCAATCTCCTTCGAAGTTTTCGCCGACGAGTTCGAGGAAATGGAACGCCAGGCGTACCGCATCTCCAGCTGGGGAACCAACGTGTACGTTAAAATCCCGGTCACGAACACGCGTGGCGAATCCTCTTGCGGCCTGATCGAACGGCTTTGCCGAGGTCGCGTAAAGCTGAATGTGACGGCGCTGCTGACACTCGAGCAGGTTCGCCGGGTCCGTGACGCCCTGGCCGGCGGAGCGCCCTCCTACATCTCCGTCTTCGCGGGACGCATCGCGGACACCGGCCGCGACCCGGTCCCTCTGATGGCGGCTGCCGTGGAACTGCTTCGTCCTCATCCGCATATGGAACTGATCTGGGCTAGCCCGCGCGAGCTTCTTAACGTCTTTCAGGCAGATGCGGTCGGCTGCCATATCATTACCACTTCCACCGATATTCTCGAGAAGCTCCAACTGGTGGGCAAAGACCTCGCGGCCTATTCGCTGGACACGGTCAAGATGTTTTTTGAAGACGCGCGGGCATCGGGATTCGAGTTGTAAGCCGGCCCGGCGCCAGCAACCCACAACGACCCGGACCGCTATTTCGGATGGACGGATTGCCATTTTCGCTTGGCCCAGTCGAGGAGTCGTTTGGCCCAGGTGAAATGATCGCTAAGAAGCACCAGCCCTAGAAGAATGAACGCAATTCCGGGGCCAGGAACCAAGGGCAGCGCAAGAACAATTCCGACGAGCAAAGCCGCGAAGCCGAGGAATATTCGAAGGTGCTTCGACATGCCCACTCCAAGGGGCGATCTGGTTACACGGTGCTGTTCAGGTCTGTTGGCCCTACCTGATCACAAGCTTATCGACTAGCTCAGTGCCAGACAAGTGCGCTCCAGAATTAGCAGGGTGCGCAGCCTTAAACGAACGAGCGTTGCAGCTCATCTCCAAGTAAACGACTGTCTGATGAGGTCAATCGCAGAACGAGTGCTGTCGGTCGAGTACCTCGCCGGTCTATTTTGCTCAGGCCTCCTCAGCCAGGCGGCCTCGAGGACCGCGAGCAAGAGGCTTGTTCAATGCCGAGCCGCGGTTACCTACCAAGCAAGTGCGGGACGTCCCTTTCGTTTTCCAGACAAATATAATCCAACAGGTCCGTATTCAGCACAATGATCTGCGTCACCTGGATAGTCCACGGCCTGGTATAGGCCTTCGGATCGTCAATGGTTAGCGCGATCTTTAGCGTTCCGTAGTTCACGCGCCGAAATCGTTCCGTGATCCGGGCGGCATCCGTTAGCGGACTGCCTCCCGTGTCCAGCCACAGCCCGTCGCGGAAACCGGTGGTCTCGACGACCAAAGTGTCCTCTTCCCATTTGCCTGATGAGTAACCGTTCCAGGACGGGTTCGGGTCGACCGGCTGAGGCCGCCCGTCTGTGAAGATCTGGCGGTAGGAGGCGTTGAGCTCGTTCAAAATGACGAGGAGTCCCGGAACCTGGACGATCTTCCGGAACAAAGGAAACACATGAAGTCGCACAATCCCCGTGGGAAGACAGTGGGTGAGCGGATCGTTTGGACGGTTGTCAGCCCTGGTCCTCTTCACCAACTCGGCCGCCCAAGGCTGATAAGGCAGACCATCCTTGAGCGCCTGGCCGATGTTCCCAAACTCTGGTGGGATGGCGACCTCGGTGGCGCAATACACGTTCGGCTGACCAGCAAAGCCCCCGACTATGGCGTTGCCAACCGGGCAAGACAATCCCCAGATTCCCGTCAGATCCGGTTTGCCATCGGGAGTCCGTGGAGCGGGCGCGAAGAGATTGGTCTTGCCGTCCGGCAAACGAGGAACCTCCGGAGTCGGGTAATCCAGCCACTGCGCCCAAACAGGCGCGGATATCACGCAGACGATAATACCCGCGGCGGTAAGCGTTTTGACTCCCATCTCGCCGTGATCGAGTGTTTCAAAACGTGGCGATCGGATTGACAGGGGAGCCCGTGCCACCAACAATTGGCAGCGGCGCCGCCGTCAACAGAAACTCCCAACGCCGGCGGGCCGCCGCCGCGTCGGCCAACGCCTCTAGGTCGCAGTTGTCCAACAGGTGGACACCCAAGTAGAGCAACGCAAAATCGTGAACCGCTCCGCGGAGACTCGACGGCGATACATATTGTGGATGATCGCTGCCGAGGATCGCGATGTCCCGTTGCTTCAGCCACGGAATCACGGACGGATCGAGACCCGCCGACCTCCCACCCTCCGCCCGGCCTCGAAGCCATGGACCCAGCGCTTTTCGGCGTGCCCAGACTCCCGTGCGCACCAACAGTGCGTCACCGGAAGAGACCTTCACACCGGCCTTGTTTTCCCAAGCCTCCAGATCCTCCACGTAAATCGGTGTCCCCGGTTCCAGATACGGGACTCCCTTCAATCGTGGAATATCGATCAGGATGCCGCGCGTAAAGATCCCGTTCTTGACGTTATGGATCGAGTTGCTTGCATGCCCTTGCTTCAGC
>JAGWQP010000373.1 GCA_028876805.1 Acidobacteriota bacterium
AGGCTGCTGGGCAATACGTTAAACTCCAGTTCGCCGAGCTGTGCTCCTCAGGCAGCCTTGAGCAAGGATACGGTGGCACGTTCGATCAGCTCGCCGACCATCTGCTTCAGATCGCAAGAAGACTGCCTTCGCCTGTGTCGGACGACTGCCTTCGACGCGAACCGCATTCGAGGGATAAAACATGAATCGGCTGCTTTGGGTGGTTCAGGTATGACTGGCGCTGCTCTTTCTTTTTGCCGGCGGAGAGAAGCAGATCATGTCAGCCGCGGAACTAACGGGCCAAACGCAGGTACCCGCGGTCTTTCTTCGATTCATCGGAGTCATGGAGATTCTGGGCGGCCTCGGCTTGATACTGCCAGGGATGTTGCGTATTCGCACGGAACTCACTTCTTTGGCCGCTGCAGGCCCTGGTCATAATCATGATCGGCGCCGTGGTTGTGACCATCCAGACGATGGGCTTTGCAATGGCTGCACTGCCGTTTGTAACTGGCGCTTGCATTGTTTGTGGCTTACGGGCGTTGGCGAGTGGCGCCGCTGGGCACGCCGCACACAACGGCACGCCGGCAGGGTATGCATTCTTGACATCGAACCGTTCAACGTCCTGACTGGCGCGTATCCCTGGGCTTTCGGGCGGAGTATTAACGATCCTTGAGCCTCTTGTCTTGTGAGCAGTCTCACCCCTTCTGCTCATTTCAGAATGCGCGTGAGGAGCGCAGGCAACCATCTGGGCGGGGAGTGGCCTATCCGCCGAATGTGGTCCAAGCGATCGTTTCCGGGCGCACGCGCAGACCGAAGCTAAAACACGACGCACTGCACTGGCAACTGGCAACCGCTCGCTGAGCGAAGGAACCAGCCTGTTGCCCCGGCACGTCTGCTTGTTGACGTGCTTGGCGGCGAGTAGATGGGATTACCTTTGGGACATCCCTTCAGGGAAACGCGGCGGCGCCTAAATCTGTGTCGTGCTCCGCCCAGGGACTAGAAGTGTGATTATTATGATGCTGCCTCTGCTGTTCCGGGAGAGTCGCGCCATGAAGCCGCTTCAGCAGTTCCAAGACCTTCGATGTTTTGCTGGCCTTGCGAGAGCTTCCGGTGAGTCGCGCCGGTTTTGGCCTTCCAGAGGCTTTTCTGTGCCGTGGCCTGTCTGGCGTGTGACATCAGAATCCTCTAGGTCAGCGCTGAAAAGAGTGTAGCAGCTTCCCTGTCACACAACAGATGATGCGCACTGGGCCGGCTGTCTTGATTCCCAGTCCTTCAACGGAATAGATCTTGTTCGGGGCGCCGGATGAGATCTCGCGTGCAACCAACGGCCGCGCGCCAGCGAAAACCCCGCACCAGCACCACCGGACAGCCGTCCCGTTTGCGCATCAACAATCCGGCTGCCGCGGCAAGCTGATCGGCGACCGCGATGATCGTGCCCGCAAGTTGCCGCCCGTGCCTGTCGGCCGAGCCGCGGTAATCGTCCAAAGCGTCGAGACCCGCCACACCGATTGCCACATCCACCAAGCCCTCGCGCCACGGCCGGCCAAACGTATCGGTTACCACAACCGCGCCACAACCCAGCGCGACGCGTAGCCGTGCAGCCGAAGCATCGGGGTCCTCGGGCAAAATCGTTGCGAGGTCGCCGCCACCCGCATTCGACTGGTCTACTCCCGAGTTGGCGCAGACCAGACCGTTTCGGGTTTCAGTCACCAGAACACCCCGATCCATCTTTACGATGCGCCGCGATTGCGTCAAGATTACCTCAATCAGCCGCGGGTCCTTTCCCCACGCGGCCGCCCAGGTGCGAGCCATTGCCGATGGCTCGATCTTGCGCAGGTCTACAATGGCGCCTTCCGCCTTCGAAACAATCTTCTGCGCTACTGCGACCAGCACCGACCCGTCGACAAGCTGCTGTTCCCTGGCTGCCGCTGTCCGAATCAGAAACGGGAGGTCATCACCAGGACACACTTCGGGTAGGGTTTCCAGCCCGGCTATTTCGATGGGCATACGGATCGCAGAAAGGAAGCCACTCGGTTCTCCGGCGCGCGCTCCAGGAGTTCGGCCACGTCTCCCGGAGTGTCAATATCGAACATCAAGCCGGGCAACCGCAGGACCTCAGCGGCTACACCTTTCCGGGAGGCCTGTTCGAGGTGGGCGCGAAAGCTGCCTGGGCCGAAACAACTATCGATCACATCGGGCGGCGTGCGCGCCAGGGCGTTGGTGCCGGTACCGTCGGCCGAAGGCACAACCACGACCCCGGGCCGCGCCGTCGCCGCCAGCAGCGAGAAATCTTCGGCGGTGACCAACGGGACATCGATCGGAACTAGTAGAGCCGTGGTGGCCCCGAGTTCGAGCGCTCGAAGGCAGGCCGCATCGGCGGAGAGGCTGTGGCTCGATTGCTGGCGTTCCTCGAACACGAGGGCCCCCGATCCACGGGCACGCTCAGTGATTTCATTATCGCTCGTGACAACCACCACGCGATCGATGCCGCGCGCCCCGCAAAGGGCCGCCATGGTGTGCTCGTACATCAGGCGGGCGAGAGTCTCGCGATGCGCCGCGGGAAGGAATCCGTTCAGCCGCTGTTTCGCGTTTTGCGGGCTTTTGACCGGCAGCAGAGCAAAGATCACGTTTCGATCTCCAGCGCCCGGACGACCTGCCGAGCGAGAGCCTTTCGCTCGCGCAGGCCGGACATCACCGTGTTCGTTACTACCGGCCGCATGCCGAGTGCGTCCACACACGGCGATTCCTTCGAGTCGATCTGGTCTACCACGAAGACGCCGACGAAATCGGCGTACTGCCTAGCGACCTCGGCGGCAGATGGAGTCAGGCGCATCCCTCTCATCATTCGGGCGGCCGGCCCCTTGAGCGCGCGCCCACCGACAATCGGCGAAATCGCGGCGATGCGTTGCCGGCGTTGCCTCAGCGCTTCCCGGATGCCGGGAATGGCAAGGATGGGACCGATGCTGATGAAAGGGTTCGAAGGGCAGAGGATGATGGCTTCGGCGTGCGCGATAGCCTCAAGGACCCCCGGGGCGGGGTTCGCGCGCTCCGCGCCGGCGAAGCGCACGCCGCTCACGCTATCGCGCGCGCGCCGTTTTACAAAATAGGTTTGGAACTCCAGTTCGCCCGACGGCGTACACACGCGGGTGCGCACGGAGTCGTTAGACATGGGCACAACTTGCGCCCTCACACCCAGCGCCGATCGAATCTCCGCCGTCACGTTGGCCAGCGTGTGACCGTGGCGCAAGCGTTCCGTGCGGTAGAGGTGCGTAGCCAAATCGCGGTCGCCCAACTGGAACCAGGTTTCGGTGCCCAGTCGAGCGAGAGCTTCCAGGCAGTGAAAGCGGTCGCCGCGAATGCCCCAGCCGCGTTGGGGGTCGGCCAAGCCGGCCAAGGTGTAAGTGACAGTGTCGATGTCAGGCGATATGTGTAGGCCGTGAATCTCAGCGTCGTCACCGGTATTGCTAACGATGAAAAGCTCCTCCTGCGGAAGAATGCGCGCAAGGCCATCTAGAAAACGAGCGGCGCCGACTCCGCCCGCCAAGGCCACCACGCGAGGGGATTTCATGGGCGAGTACCGCCCGCCGCGAGGCCGGTGAAACGGATTCCTGAACTGGTCACTTTGTGCCGCAGGTTCAGGGAGATCAGCAGGGCAGCGGCGCTTTCCAGAAGGCGGGCATTGTCCAGCGGTCCGGCATCGATGCCGCGCACCCCTGGAATCATGGCAGCCAGTTCGCACACCGTGGCCTTGGCTTCCACATGGTCGCTGCAGATCAAGGTATCGCAGTCGACCCGATGGTCGAGGTGCGCCAGGGCCTCGGCGCTCAGGGAGTGAAACGCGGACACCACCGCGATGCCGGCAGGCAGAAGCCGCGCCGCCTGCTGGGCGGCGGAACCGTCCCACAGGGTCAGCGTGCGTGAGAGACGTCCCCGGATAGCGATCTCAAGCGGCACGGTGGCATCGACCAGAATCGTGCCGGTCTCCAAACGGTCGCGAATCGACTTGAGAATCTCGATCTGGGCAACGAGCGGTACGGTCAGAACGACAATCCCGGCTCCCGAAACAGCGTCCGGGTTGGCATGGCCGGTGACCTCTCCACTAACCGCCAACACTGCAATGCGCGCGGCCGCGGTTTCCGCTTTGCCGGATTCGCGTGAGCCGATGCGGACACGCGCGCCGGCTTTGGCAAAGCGAAGCGCCAGGCCGCTTCCCTCCGCTCCGGTACCGCCCACTATCGCAATGCTTGTCTGTAGACGCACTCATCCTAAAATAGCCCACGCCGAAGTCATTTGGATTGGTGTACCCTTGAATCATCCGAAACGAGGAGAAGCATCGTGGCAACCATTCCCGAGAAATACCTCGACCTAATGCAGAAGAAAGCCTTCTTGCAATTGGCCACCCTGATGCCGGACGGCACCCCTCAAGTGTCGCCGGTCTGGTTCGAATATGATGGGAAATATATCCTCATCAACAGCGCCAAGGGGCGGGTCAAGGACAACAATATGCGCCGCGACGCACGGGTCGGCATGGATATCGTGGATCCCGACAACCCGTATCGCCATCTTTCCATCCGGGGCCGCGTCGGCGAGATCACGGAGCGCGGCGCGGACGAGCATATCGACAAACTCACTAAGAAATACATCGGCCAGGATAAATACCCATATCGCGGGCCGGGTGAGGTCCGCGTCATTTATAAGATCGAGCCCGAGCACACCTACGCCATGGGCTCCTGATGCATTCGAGCTTCGTAAGCGGCTTCACGGAATTCGTACCGCTCAGCTTCATCGCTGCCGAAGCGCCCATGTACAAGAAGTCGCTGGTGCCCGGGATAGCCGCCAGCATGCCCGATGAAGAGGTGCTGCGCATATATGCCGTCCCGCGGCTCATGCTGGATCCCTGGATTGCTAACATCCAGGCTTCGTGGGTAAAGCAGGGGCCCCGGCTGGCGCAGCGCTGCCTCCAAGCTGGAGCGAATGACTTCGGCGGCACCCTCATGAACGAAGGCATTTCTACATCGGCAGGCGCTCCCCACGGCCAGTTCCTGCACTCCGCGGAAATGCGAAAG
>JAGWQP010000374.1 GCA_028876805.1 Acidobacteriota bacterium
AAACTCTTTGCTGGCCAACCTGCAGGAGGCGCAATCATCTGCCTCTGCCGAAGGGTGCCCACTCCGTGCTACCGGGGCCTGTGCGCCAATCACGCCCGAGGTGCCCACTTGCGGAGGGCGGCCACTCTTCGAGGACACGACGACTCGCACGCGGGGTCCTCGGTTTCCGGATTCGAACAGCCCAGGACAAACAATATTCAGTTTTGAAACAGCCGAAAGGCACGCCGGTCGCGCGCTACCCGAGAGCACACCACAACGCAAAGCGCGTGCGGCCCCGAAACACAAAACAAAAACCTACACCCGTGCGCGAAACGAGCGCGTGAGGCAAAGACACTCCAAATCGGCGGTGTGTCGAGCCAAAACCAGCCGCCGACGCCAGTCTGATTTCGCTGCCGCGCCTGGGCGGCCTCCACAATCGGTATGTGTGGCGCCGAGCGGCATATAAGTCCATCGCGGTCGGATTCCAAGCCTGCCCGACGATGTGCCGCGAACCAGTCCCAGGCGGTTCCAGCGACCACACGGACTATGCCGCATCTACGTAGGAGCGGTGCTGGCTAACCAAGAGTTTACGATTCGCGCTCGCCCAGCGACCACGCCACCCGCCGAGACCTGTCGCCTAAGATCACTATAGTCGTCGGATCCTGTTCTGGCTAGAGACAGGGCGGGAAGTCGTTGCGGAGCAACAGATCCTGATTCACCAACCCCGTTACGCACGCAGCGAGGTGCTCAGTTGGGAGCGACGGAACAAATTTAACCTCAGCAGTCGCGCTACGGGGTTGAACTTGAACTAGAACACTGGGCCAGGCGCTACACTGAATGTCGGGAGGCTGCAGCGCAACGCCGGGACGTTGAACGTGTGGATGACGTCCGCAAAAGGGGATTGCCACAGATCCTCATACCTCCATCAGGTGCCGACATCTGCTCCTGCGCCTACCGCCAGAATCACACACGCCGCGTACAGGCGGCGCACCAAGGCCCCGATCCCGTTTCTTTGGTAACGATGAAACACCTGAACGCAAAAGCAATCGGGGGTCTCCTGGGAACTCTCCTCGTCATGGCAGCGGCACTCTTCCTGTCGGCGGGGACGCTCCGGTACTCTCAGGCGTGGATATACCTGGCCTTGTTCGGCGTCTCTTCGCTCGCGATCACCCTCTACCTCATGAAAAAGGACCCCGGACTTCTGGAGCGGCGGGTGCGCGGAGGACCGACTGCCGAGAAGCAGACGAGCCAAAAGATCATCCAATCCCTCACGGCGGTCGCGTTCATCGCGATGCTCGTGGTGCCGGGACTCGATTATCGCTTTGCGTGGTCGAAGGTGCCGCTATACGCGGAGGCGGCAGGGGATGTCCTCGTGGCACTCGCGTTCATCATCATCTTCTTTGTATACAAGGAAAACACTTTCACCTCCGCGACCATCGATGTCTACGCCGGGCAGACCGTCATCTCGACAGGGCCATACGCGCTCGTTCGCCATCCCATGTATGTAGGTGGCTTCTTAATGTTCTTGGGGATGTCTCTGGCGCTCGGCTCATGGTGGGGACTGCCCGTCCTCGCCCTCATGATGCCTGCGCTCATCTGGAGACTGCTCGATGAGGAAAAGCTTCTTACCGAAAAACTGCCGGGCTACGCGGAATACAAGAACAAGGTGACGTGGCGCCTGGTCCCGCTCGTGTGGTAACAGGTCGCTCCAGGTTCCGAGGACATCACCGTCCCCATGAACACGGGCAAGCGCTTCCGCGCCTCTTATTGATCTGGCCCAGGTCCCTCCGCTCGAGTGAAGTCCATTGTAGAACCGCAAACAACAAAAGGAAAACAGCCATTCTGGCCCGAAACGCGCAAAATCTCCACGCAACGGGCGGAACGGTCCCAAGTGACCTTATTCGCGGCGCAGCCAGCCACACGCCTTGCCACTCTGGGAACCGGCGATGCTCCTCGACGGCGCAGTTCCCCTGTTTCCCGTCGCGTCTTGCCCTGCGGGTCTTGCCAACGCGATGACAGAAGGGTCAATTTTGGACGAATGGCGTTGGCGAATCCCATTGCGGCGCCCGTAGACGCCTTGTTGGAAGGGCTTAACTCCTCGGGCGGGGTCGCCCACCAGGTAACTATAACCATTCCGGCTGGGGTGCCTATGACAGCGAATTCTCCTCACTAATAGGGATGGCCATCGGGCGGAACGCGGTCTTTGGAGTGCGAGCGTTGGCTACCGCCCCGCTGCGGATGCTCCAGCCTACTTGGCGGGCCCAATCCCATGTCACCGGCCACCCCTTCCGTCGAACCCGCTTCTTTCACGCCCATCGGCATTCCACCGCTTACGATCGCGCCCCCATGAAGCGCGAACGCCCAGTTCAAGTGGGTTGTGGGCACGCCTCCGCCGCAGCCGCAGACGTTCATGCTGGCAGGTATACCGGAGGAGGGGCGAACGTGAACTTCAGAGTCTAATCTGCCACGACATCCGGCGGCGATTTACAGGCGAACCGGGCGAGGCCGGCGCCGCTTGCCTGAATCAGAAGCGGGTTTCCCTTGCAGACAGAAATCGGTCATACTGCGTTTGAATGAGATACATACGCCCCAATTCTCTCGTCAAGGCTCTTTTCGCGGCAGCCATCGCCGCGATTTTCCCGCTGAGTTCCACTGTCGCCGCCCAGCAGGCACGTGTGGTGGACGCGAATATACTCAAGGCCGCCGGAACGGCGAACGACTCCATGGCTGGCTCGTGGCTTACTTATGGCTTGACCCAGGGCGAAACCCGCTTCAGCCCGTTGAAACAAATCGACACATCCAATGTTGGCAAGCTAGGGCTGTCCTGGTCCTATGAACTGGGCGCGGGCGGCGGCAATCAGGAGGCGACGCCGCTGGTTTGGAACAACACCATCTACGGAATCACCACCTGGAGCGTCGTATTCGCAGTCGATGCCCGCAGCGGCAAGCAGTTGTGGCGCTGGGATCCGGAGGTGAACCAGTCGACGGTCCGCCTGAAGATGTGTTGTGGGGTGCTCAACCGCGGCTTGGCGCTCGCGAGTGGACTCGTCTTCGCACCGGTCAATGACGGCCGCCTGGTCGCGCTGGATGCGCTGACTGGCAAGGTTAGTTGGGAAGCGCGAGTCGCCTACCCGCAGGATTGGTACTCGCTGACGATCGCTCCGCGCATCGCGGGCAACAAGGTTGTCGTCGGCGTAGCCGGCGGCGATCATCCGATCCGGGGGTTCATCGACGCCTACGAGATTGCCACTGGAAAACGCGCTTGGCGCTTCTACACGGTCCCCGGCGATCCCTCCAAAGGATTCGAAGACGACGCGCAGCGCGCCGCGGCGAAAACCTGGGGCGGCGACTGGTGGAAGATGGGCGGCGGCGGATCGGTGTGGGACGGTATGGCGTACGATTTCGAAACCAACACGGTGTATGCCGGCACGGGAAACGCCGAACCGTGGCCGGAGAAATTCCGAGGCGCAAAGGGCCTCGACAATCTGTACACTTGCTCCATCGTCGCGCTGGACGCGAACACTGGCAAACTCAAGTGGCACTATCAGGAGGTCCCCAACGACAACTGGGATCTCGACGCCGTCGGGGGCTTTATCCTGACGGACCTCAAGATCAAGGGCCGCACGCGCAAGGTGATCATGCAGGCGCCTAAGGACGGCATCTTCTACGTGCTCGATCGCGTCACGGGCGAGTTCATCTCCGCGGCGCCGTTCGTGCAGGTGAACTGGACTAAAGGCTTCGACGAGAAAACAGGCCGGCCTTTCATTAATCCGGAGGCTCTTTACGACAACAAGACTCCCGTGCAGATCTACCCGACCGGCGGCGGCGCGCACAACTGGGCGCCCATGTCTTACAACCCGGCCACCGGCCTCGTCTATCTCCCGGCCTCCTTTGGAAACTACATTTTTCTTGCAGCCGACGAGGTGATAGGGTACCCTTTTGGGCACCCCGGCGTAGCCTTCCCAGCCGCGGGGGTCAAGCCGGTCGTACCGCCCATCATCGGTCCGGAGCCGTTAGCCGGGCAGCGCGGCGTTCTGGAAGCGTGGGACCCGGTGAACCAGAAGCTGGTGTGGAAGACGCCTGGCGGCGGCGCCATGGGCGGCGGTACGGTCACCACGGCGGGCAACCTGGTGTTTCAAGTGATCGGTGACGGGCGCCTGTTGGCCTACGGCGCCGACAAGGGGGAAAAGCTTTTGGAGATCCGCACTAACCGGAATGGCGCGGCTCCTCCGATTACGTACATGGTGGACGGGAAGCAGTACGTCGCATTCATGGCCGGCGTAGGCCGGCCGCCGCAAACCGTGGGACCAACGGACGCTAAGGTCGACAATCCTCCGATGCTGTTCGTGTTTGAGGTCGGGGGCACTGCCACGCTGCCTCCATCCCCCGCGGCTGGGCCAACGCAGGGTCCACCGCCGGCACCAGAGCTACACAAGTAGGCCCGGCGCGCTCGGCTGTCTACGAGGATTCTCTGAATCACGCGGGCTGATGCGCGCCCATTCCTTCCGCCAGACGCTGCGTCAACCTGAGATTCGATCGAACCGGCAAGGATCAGGGTGCAGTCTTCTTCAGAACGTCGAGTGCAACGAAAAGGACCCGTTACCATTAACAGGTGTGTATAGAGCGAATATGAGGCGCTGAAGAACGCAGTTGATCATCCGCCTGCGGATTAGCATAATCGCTTGGGTTGCCATCTTTGTCGACCGGCTAATGGACGGTAACCCCACGTCCACTAGGGCGGCCGTAGCTTAATCTGGTCGGGGTAGAATAAGCGCATTCGCTGCACGATTGTAGCGGCTACTGTTTCCTTCATTCGTTTGTGTGAGACTAGTTGGGAACCGTGAGACGGACGGCGATAGCAGGACCGGGTTGCGGTTATGAGGAGATCACGATGATCAGGTCTATACTTTGTCTGACAGTCGCTCTGGCGATGGCAGTCGCCGCGTTTGGAGCTGACATCTCGGGCACGTGGACAGCATCGTTCGAGACGCAGGTAGGCACCCAAACCTACACCTACACGTTCAAAGTGGAAGGCACCAAACTCACCGGCACCGCGAAGTCGAACCTGGGTGAGGGGACTATCGACATGGGAGCGGTTAATGGGGATGATGTAACCTTTGTTGAGCATCTCAACTTTCAAGGAATGCAACTCGACATCCCCTATAAGGGCAAAATTTCGGGCAACGAAATCATGTTTACCCGGACAATTATGGACATTGCCGAACAACTCGTCGCCAAGAGGGCGAAGTAGCACCCCTCCCGAAGTCGGGGCCGAGTTATAGTCCGACGGCGCCCCTTTCTGGCCAACCTGCTTGCGAGCGCGGCCCAACCAAGTGCGAGAACTGCGTTTCTGGAAACTAAGTCTTCCGGTCCAGTTCGGGCGGGTTATGGACGGTAACGCCACATATCGTCCGCTTGGAGTGCGGTTTAGACCAGCCGGTGAGGACCACATCTACGGGACTGGCGGAAGAGGGGCGGTGATCGCTTAACTATCCTCGCCTTATGCTGTCTCCCGTCCTGTTCCAAGAAAAAAGGCGATCGCGGTCCGGGGCGATCCGAATTGGTCCCTTGAGCATATTCGGCAGCTGCCCAGCTTTACATGATTCGATAGCGACGAACACGAGCCCTGGTCGGGCTCCATAG
>JAGWQP010000375.1 GCA_028876805.1 Acidobacteriota bacterium
CGCCCCCGCGTCCGAACCAATCATTCTGTTGGGGCAGATTCAAGCCGCTGCTGACACTGCCATTGACGACAAACGAATCCGAAGCGCTTTGGTTGAGGTCGGTGCTCGCCAGCTCGTTGCCCGCGCTGCCGAGAACTCCGGCTTCATTGTCGAGCGCGTTCGCATCCGAGGCTCGATTCACGGCCAGTCGCTGAAATCCGTTTTGACCATTGGTAGACCGCGCCTGCCGCATCGATGGTCGTTCTCCCCCGCCTTGGCGTCCCTGGCGCCCGCCAAACCCGCTCCGATTGGGCGGTTCGTTGTTTGCCGCTGCCGCTGGCGCGGGCGCTGCTGACGCCTTCTGTGGCACCGACTCGGCCAGTTGTTGTTCGATCGCGCCGAGCGACAAGACTCCTAGATCCCATTCCGGACTCGCCGCGCCCGGCGCGACTCCTACCTCGCGCGAAAGGTTCGAAAATCCGAACATCTCCACTTGTATGGTCCAGGTGCCGTCCGCCAAATCCGGGAACGAATAGGCCCCCTGATCGTCGGTCGTGGTGACGAGTTTCTTGTCCCCTTGAATCGCACTGACGGTGGCGCCCGGCACCGGCAGGCCTCCCGATCGGACGATTCCGTGATGCCCGGAGGCGTCAAGCAGGCCGCCCGAGGCGAGCCAGACGGCCAGCACCCAGTACCCGATCAAAGAAATACGATTCCAACGCATGAAATGAATCTCACTGATAATGAGTTAGGCGGGCGCCGCCCCCGTAATGTTACGTTCTTAAGACGACGCGAATTATCAATCGGTTGTGAAAAAAAATAACGGAACTTTATCAAATGAGAATACCGGACCCGCCGGGTCCACGGTAAACCGGGCTTCTATACTCATGTGACGAGGCCCAACAGGAGAGACGTCATGCGCCGCATTCGATCCGTTCTGTTTCTGGGGTTTTGTGCTTTCCCCCTGGCGTTTGCACAGGATAACCCGCCCGAGACTCCCGCGCCTGCAACTGACACGCCCGCGCCGCCCCGCATTCCGATCACACCACAGAATGGCGAACCGCAGCCTTATGAAAAAGTGATCACCAAGGATGCCAAGACCCAGAAAGGCGTCTTCACGGTTCATCAGATCAAAGAACGGTATTTTTACGAAATTCCCAAAACCGAGCTCGACAAAGAGTTCCTCTGGAATACTCAGACCGCGCAAACCGCCCTCGGCCTCGGCTACGGCGGCAGCCAGTTGGCGACTCACGTCGTCCGCTGGGAACTGCGCGGCAATCGCGTGCTTCTCAGGGAGATCCACTATGGAATTGCCGCGGACCCCAAGCAGCCGATCGAACAGGCGGTAAAGGCCGCCAACCACGACCCGATCATTCAATCGTTGCCCGTCGCCGCCTTCGCCGGCGACGGCTCGCCGGTCATCGACGTCAGCCGCTTATTCACGGCCGACGTCACCGAATTCAGCGCGCGTCAGCGCTTGGGCGCCACCGGATTTGATGCCTCGCGCAGTTTCATCGACCGCGTGACTCCCTACCCGCGAAACATCGAAGCGGAGGTCACACTCACCTACACGCACAACCAGCCCCCGGTTGGTGCCAGCACCGTGCCGCAGAACGTGGTGCTGGGCGCGATGCGTCTGGGGACTGCAACCGTCGTGCTCCATCACAGCATGGTCAAGCTGCCCGAAAACCCGATGACGCCGCGCTTCTTTGACGAGCGGGTGGGATACTTCACCACCAACACGATGAGTTACACCCACGATCCGTACCGCGCCGAGCGGGTTCGCTATATCGCTCGATGGCGTCTGGAAAAGAAAAATCCGTTAGCCGCGGTCTCCGAACCCGTGAAGCCCATCGTCTATTATATAGACTCCGCCACGCCGTCGAACCTGGTTCCCTGGGTGAAAAAGGGCGTGGAAGACTGGCAGGCAGCGTTCGAAGCCGCGGGCTTCAAGAACGCGATCGTGGCCAAACCGGCTCCCACCGCCGACCAGGATCCGGAATTCGATCCCGAGGATGTGCGCTACTCGGTGATCCGCTGGCTGCCTTCGACCATCGAAAACGCGCAGGGCCCGTACATATCCGACCCGCGGACCGGCGAGATCCTCAACGCCGACATCCAGGTCTTTCACAACGTCATGAACCTGGTGCGGGACTGGTATTTCGTGCAAGTCGGCCCGCTTGATACCCGCGCGCAGAAGTTGCCTCTTCCCGATGAACTGATGGGCCGGCTGATCGAGCACGTGATTGCCCACGAGGTTGGGCACACCCTCGGCTTTCAGCACAACATGAAGGCCAGCTCGATGTATCCGCAAGCCAAGGTGCGCGATCGCGACTGGGTCCACCGCATGGGCCACACGCCGTCCATCATGGATTATTCGCGCTTCAACTACGTGGCCCAGCCCGAAGACAAAATCGACGTCGCCGACCTAGTGCCGGGCGTCGGTCCCTATGACATCTGGGCTACGCACTGGGGCTACGCCTCGATTGCGAATGCACAGACTTCCGACGCCGAAAAGCCGACGCTCGACGCGTGGGCGCGCGCGCAGGATCAAACGCCGTGGTATCGGTTTTCGACCACCAACTCTGCTGGCTCCGATCCCGGTGAGGAGACCGAGGCCGTCGGCGATGCCGATGCCATCCGGTCCACCGCGCTTGGGGTGAAGAACCTCGAGCGCGTGGCCAAGCTCCTGATGCCGGCCACTGCGTACAAGCTCGGAGACCCCTACGAAGACTTGGCCGAGTTGTACGGACGCATGCTGGGACAATGGACGCTCGAGATGGGGCACGTCGCGCAGATCGTGGGTGGGTTCGACAGTCAGCAAAAGGCCATCGGTCAGAAAGGGCGGATCTTCACGCCCGTGCCGAAGGTCCGGCAGCAGGAGGCGGTGAAGTTTCTGCTCGACAATGCGTTCGTGACGCCGAAATGGGCCGTCGATGCCGAGATTCTGCGCCGCATCGAGCCGGTGGGTGTCCTCAGCCGCATTCGCAATGCCCAGACCACGGTCATGAATAGCTTGCTCAGCAGCCCGCGCTTCGCGCGTCTGATCGAGCAAGAAGCCCTCGACGGGCCGCGGGCCTACACAGCCTCGGAGCTTCTGGCCTCCGTGCGCCGAGGTCTGTGGAAGGAACTCAATGGGCCGCAAGTGGCGATCGACGCTTACCGCCGCAACCTGCAGGATGCGTACCTAGACTTGGTCAACTCGCGGCTGAACGGCACCCCCTCGGCGCTCCCGTTGAACCTGCCGCCGGAGCTCCCAGTGCTGCTGCGCACCAGCGCCGACGAGAAGGTCTTCTACCGCAGCGAATTGCGCGAATTGAACACGTCGCTCGCCGGCGCCCTGCCGCGGGCAAAGGACCGCGAAACGCGTGCGCACCTTCAAGGCGCCCGCGATCAGATCGCCCGCATTCTCGATCCGAAGTTCGCCACCGCGCAAGGCGGCAGCGCCGCGGTCCCGGTGCGAACGGCAGCGCAGGCCCTCGAGCCGTTTACCACCCCGCCCGATCAGCTCAGCTGCTGGCCGGACTACATCATTGTGCCGTAGCCGGTGGAGATTCGGCCGCTCAACTCAACGTTTCCGCGCTATAGCGGGCGATAAGACCAGTTCGCACGGCGTGCCGATAGATGTGCGCAAAGAACCAGCCGGCCAGCAGGATGTCGACAGCCGCTAGAGCGCCGCTGGCTGCGAGCACCGCTATCGAAACCGGGCGGCCGGCGAGTATCGCCCGCAAGCTCTCGAACACATAAGCAGGCGGCAGCAGGCGGGACACCGCCTGCATCCACACCGGCAGCGTCGCCAGCGGATAAAGGACTCCGGCGAAGGGTGAAATGAGGGCTGGAATCGGCCAGATGAACCACTCCGCCGCCGGACCGAACCGCAACACGATGGCAGTAGCGGTCACACCCAACGCAATGCCAAACAGAAACAGTACCAGCAGAAACGGGACCAGCAGAACTCCATAGGTGAGGAAATTGAGGCCGAAGATCGTGGTCGCTAGCAGCAGCATTGCCACCAGTCCGAGCGCGCTGGTCGCGATGCTGGTGAGCACGAGCCCGGCAACATACTCCGGCAGCGCCAGCGGGGTCGCGAAGAAATTGAGAAAATTTCGCGACCAGACCTCTTCGAAGAAGGCCGTAGTCACCCCCTGCATCACACGGATAAAAAAATCCCACAGCAAGACCGCGCCCAGCAGGGCCGGCACGAAGTTGAAACCGGAAGCCGCTACGCTATTCAAATAGCGGGTGAGAAAGCCCCACAGCACCATGTCGATCGCGACCCAGGCGAACATCGGCACTACGCGCGCAGGGCTGCCTCGCAGCAGATAATACTGTCGCAGTACGATTGCGGCTATGCGATGGAAGGTCATGCCGTTACGCCTGCTCCAGGGTAAGTGGTTCCCGCGCCACCGTGATGAAAAGCTCCTCCAGATTGTCTTTGCCGTAATCGGAGGGCAATTGCCGCGGGTCGCCTGCGAGCAGAATCTTGCCGTGCGAGAGGAATAGCACCCGGTCGCAAACCTCCTCCACTTCGTACATGTTGTGCGAAGTCCACAACACGCCGGTGTGACCCTCGGCCGCGAACTCGCGAATCCGGGCCCGGATATCGCGCGCCGTGGCCGGGTCGAGCGAAGCCGTGGGCTCATCGAGCAGCAGCAGGTTCGGCGCGTTGAGCATCGCCTTCGCCAAGCTGACACGCGTTTGCTCGCCCGAGGAGAGCGCGCCGCACTTCACGTCGCGGAAGCCTTCGAGGTCGAACTGCCGTAGCAGCGTGTCGATGCGCTCGGCGAGGTTCCGCACTCCGTAGAGCAGCCCGAAAATCCGCAGGTTCTGCGCCACCGTCAGGTTCCCGGGTAGCGGAGTGTAGGCGGCGGCGAAGTTGGTGCGTTCGAGAGCGTGCGAACGATTGGTCGCCAGGTCGCTGCCCTCAATCCGAATGCCGCCGGCGGTCGGCTCGAGTACTCCGAGGATCATACTGATCGTGGTCGTTTTCCCCGCGCCATTCGGACCGAGCAGCCCGACGATCTCCTTCCGCCGCACCTCGAAGGAAACGTCGTCGACGGCCAGCACGCCCCCATATTGCTTGCGCAGACCGGTGACCGACAACACGATGGCGGTTTCCATGCTCCTGAGGTTTTCCACGGGCGGTACCTGCTTCTATGATCGCCGCTTCCGATCTCTTCGTGGAAGCGCTGGACGCCTTCAGTTCACAGTCAGGATCCAGTTTGAGTTTCACCGACGGGGCATTAACCGCGGTCGCGCGTCGCCGTAGGGACGCTCAGTTTTTGACCTTTGACAATAAATTTCGCTGCGGGTCCGGTCTCTAGGTCGACCAGAATGTCGCTAAGCGCCCACGCCATCCTTAGCAAATCCCGGAGCGCATCGGCTCGAATCTGAGAGAGCCTCACTAAGACGGCCTGGATAATCGAGGTTTCGTGCTGCCCAACGCGTACTTCGACTCGCTCGGTATTCCGAGATTGACTGGCGGCCGATAGCTCAAGCCGCCGGACCGCCGTATACGGACCTGTACGGAGGGTGGTATAGGAGGGAAAGTGGGAGACTGCCTAACCGATGCTGATTGGCAAAGCTCAGGGAACAGCTAATCCCCGAAGCTGCCCACTTCCTCGCGCTCTTCGGCTACCGGCTTCGGCGTGGGTGCGGTGCCCCCTATCTGCACCAGCTCCGGAGCGGGCTGCTCTTTCAGCACGTGCTCCTTGTAGAGCTTCATCAGGCGCTGGTTCTCAGCTTGCTGCAGTTGCGCGTCACGCTTGCGCTTCTTTTCTTCGCGTGCCGTTTTCGCAATACCCAGGCGGTCGAGGTCGTGCTGCACTTCGTTGGTCACAATCTCTTCACGCAGCGTCAGCGAGTGCTCCTTTGACACCAGCGGCACGTGCTTATTGCCGGCAAAAATCTCGTGACGGCCGTGCTCTTCGTACCACTTCGTGAGCGTCGCTGTCATGTGCATTTTCTCGATGATGTTCCGCCAGCCAATGCCCGTGTTGTACGCGCAGAAGGAAATCTCGCCTTCCTGCGTGGCGTAGGGGATGATGCACTGCTCGGTGCGCCGGAAGTCGTAGTTGAAAAGATCCTGGAACCACATGCCGGCGATGAACAGGAAATTCCAACGGTCGTTGCGGCGTTGGTCGATGTCCGCGCGGGTCCGCGACTTGCCCACGTTACCGTAGCTCTTTCCGGTAGCGCCGAAAGTCTTGTCGAGCTTCTTGTACCAATCGGCCAGTTTGAACCCTGTTGGCGATTGGAACGGATCGTAATTGCGCGCTGCTGCCAGAGCCATGCCGATGATCGACAGCCACTTGCCACGCGCCGCGTCGTTAATACGCGCCACGTCCTTGGCTAGCCGGTCGGCGTTGATGAACGCGGTGACCGGTACCTTCTCCTTGGTCTGCTTGTCCACCATCACCGCCATGCCAACGCCACAGTTCGGGTGGCAGCCGCAACTCAACTGTCCCCAGCCATATTGCGGCCCGTGCACGAGGTCGCTCCAATCGGAAAAGGTCGAAATAAACGAAATCGGGAACCAGTCGCGTGCCGGCACACCCAAGCCGGTCTGGTTCTTCACGTCGTGCGCTAGGTGCGACAGCGTATAGCGCTGCGCCGCACGGCGTTCGTCGGTGACGCCTTCATCGCGGCCGGTGAACGAAACGGGCTGGAACGAAAGGAACGGAATCTTCTTCGGATTGTCTAGGGCGAACTGGATGATTCGGCCGACCTGTTCGTTGTTGATCCCGTTGACGATGGTGATGACCGGGATGATGTCGACGCCGTTCGAATACAG
>JAGWQP010000033.1 GCA_028876805.1 Acidobacteriota bacterium
CGCAGACCGTGGTCGTGGCAAGGCGGAGATAACGGGCCGTGGTAGACAGACTGCGGTGGCCCAGCAAAAGTTGAATTCGCCGTACGTCCGTCCCGGCTTCCAGCAAATGGACAGCATAGGCGTGGCGACTATGCCGCATGCGGCATAGACGCCATTATGCCGCGTCCCGGACTATGCCGCGAGTTCGCGCCGACGCCGCCATTCACGGGCACTTGAACTGGAGCTACGCGGCATAGTCTAGCGCACCCTGGCTGGCACCCTGGGAGAGTGATAAACCAACTCTTCACCTTCTCAAGCACAATCGAACGGCTCCGCCAGGGACCTTTGAGTGAACACCTCGACGCCTATGCAGCCGCAGTGGCCGCACAGGGCTATGGGCGGCACTCGATCAGAGAGCAAATCGTCGTAATCGCCGATTTCAGTCGGTGGCTGAAGCAGAAACAGATGGCTGTCCAGGATCTGGACAACAAGGTGGTGGATCGATTTCTGCAACATCGCCATCGGCCGCAGCGGGTTCGTAGAGGCGATCCCAAGACCTTGCAGCGGCTGCTGACTATGCTTCGCCAGACCGGCGTTGTGAAGGCAGACCAACCACCGGTCGCGGACACCGCTCAATCCAGGATCGTCGCCGAGTTCCGGCGCTACCTGTTGCAGGAACGTGGTCTGTCGCCCTCCACGCTGCTCAACTACGTGCCCGTCGTTGAGCAGTTCCTGTCAGAGCGATTTCGTAACAGCGCTCCGAACTTCACGATGCTGCGCGCACCGCACGTCACCGGATTCGTGATGCGCCACGCGCATCGGTTGAGTCCTACGCGGGCCGGGCTGATGGCGACCGCACTTCGGTCGTTTTTTCGTTATCTCCGCCACCGCGGAGCGATCGCCACAGATCTCGCTGGTTGCGTGCCCACCGTCCCCAACTGGTCGCTATCTACGCTTCCGAGGTTTCTTCCGACCGATGAAGTGGAACGTACTCTGGATGGCTGCGATCGAAAGACGTCCGTGGGCAGGCGGAACCACGCCATTTTGCTGCTGCTCGCCAGGCTCGGCGTGCGCGCCGGCGAAGTCGTTGGGCTGAGCTTGGACGATATTGATTGGAACACGGGCCAGATTACCATTCGCGGAAAAAGCGGGAAGTCGGCCCAACTGCCGTTGGCCGCCGACGTAGGCGCGGCCCTTGCCGCCTATTTACGTCACGACCGCCCGAAGTCGGCCACCCGCAGTGTATTCCTTCGCCACCGGGCTCCGTTAGTCGGCTTTGGGAACTCATCGACGATCTCCTCGCTCGTCAGGCGCGCCCTGAAACATGCCGGCGTGGAGTCGGCGCACACCGGTGCCCATGTGCTTCGCCACTCTCTAGCCACAAGCTTGCTCCGGCAGGGAGGCTCACTGGATGAAATCGGCGAACTGCTGCGGCATCAGAACCCAAACACGACGGCGATCTACGCCAAAGTGGACGTCACCGCCTTGCACACCTTGGCGTTGCCGTGGCCAGGAGGTGGTCGATGAATCGCCTCGGCAAGGCTGTCCGGGACTACCTGGCGATGCGCCGTGGCCTGGGGTTCAAGCTGGTTCGACATGAGGCCGGGCTGCGGGAGTTCGTGTCATTCCTGGCACGAAAACGCAGTGCACGCATCACCGTAAACCTGGCACTGGAATGGGCCACGCAAGATGCCAATCACCGGCCATGTGAGTGGGCGGCGCGGCTCAGCGTGGTACGCGGCTTCGCCCGGCATTGGAGTGCGACGGATCCCTCGACAGAGGTTCCGCCACTCGGTCTGCTGCCCTACCGGCCGGCACGCGCACAGCCATACTTTTATTCCGATTACGAGATCCGCACACTGCTGAAGGCTGCTAAAAGCCGGCCTTCCATCGACCCGCTGCGGCCCTGGACCTACCACTGCCTGTTCGGGTTGCTGGCGGTCACAGGCCTGCGGTTGGGTGAGGCGATCAGCCTCCGGCCGGGGGATATGGATTGGTCCGAAGGCATTCTCACGATTCGAGGGGCCAAGTTCGGAAAGTCCCGCCTGGTTCCACTGCATACCTCGACTTGTAAGATCCTGGCCGACTACGCGAAGCGCCGGGACGAGCGCTTTGGCGTTCGCGCCGAAGGACATTTCCTGGTAAACCTGAACGGCAACCGACTGGATAAAGGCGAGGTCCACCGGGCATTCTACATCCTGTCCCGACAGATTGGATTGCGTGCTGTGGATGCCAGCCGCGGCCCACGCCTGCACGATTTTCGACACCGATTTGCGGTCGAGACGCTGTTGCGCTGGTATCGCAATGGTGAGGATCCCAAGCGGCGCTTGCCAATCTTGTCTACGTATCTCGGGCATGCCCACGTTACCGACACCTATTGGTATCTGACCGGCACTCCCGAACTTCTGGGGGCAGCCGCCAAGAGGCTGGAGAAACGATGGGAGGGATTGAATGCGGGATCCCGCTAATCTTCCTGCCTTGTTGCAATCGTTCTTCACGACCCGTTTGATGACGCAGCGCAAAGTCAGCCCTCACACCATCGCTTCCTACCGCGACACGTTCCGCCTGCTATTACAGTTCGCCCAGAAACGACTGCGCAAGGCCCCCTCTCAGATGGCGCTGGACGATCTGGATTCCTCTTTGGTCGGTGCGTTCCTGGAAGATTTGGAAAAACGCCGGCACAATGGCGCCAGAAGCCGGAACCTCCGTTTGACGGCCATCCGGTCGTTCTTCCGCTACGCTTCACTGGAAGCACCGGCGCACAGCGGAATCATCCAACGAGTGCTGGCTATTCCGAACCAACGGCAACGACGCGCACTGGTAGGCTTTCTGACCCGGCCAGAGATCGAGGCGCTGCTGGCGGCGCCGAATCGGACCAAGTGGCTGGGACGCCGCGACCACGCCTTTCTGCTCACCGCCGTTCAGACCGGACTGCGGTTGTCGGAAATGACAGCGTTGCGGCACGAGGATGTATCGCTGGGAGCCGGCGCACACGTGCGTTGTCGGGGGAAAGGAAGGAAGGAACGTTGTACGCCCTTGGCTAAACCCACGGTCACGGTTCTGAAGAGTTGGATTCGGGAGCAAGACCGAGCAGATTCCAAGACGCTATTTCCCAGCACCCGAGGCGGACCCTTGAGTGCTGATGGCGTTCAGCACTTGCTGGCACGCCACGTGGCGCAGGCGCGGAAGCAGTGCGCTTCGCTGCGCAAGAAGAGGGTCTCGCCTCACGTGCTGCGCCACACCGCCGCCATGGAGTTGCTACAGGCCGGTGTGGATCGAGCAGTGATTGCGCTCTGGCTCGGCCATGAGTCAGTGGAAACCACTCAGATCTATCTGGATGCCGACCTTGCGTTGAAAGAACAGGCCTTGGCCAAGACCAATCCAGTGAAAGGAGCTCCAAAGCGTTTTCAACCGGACGACGAGTTGCTGGCCTTCCTCAAACAGCTCTGACCCCAAGCCTCCGGACTATGCCGCTTGTTCAATGGCTGGCGCGCAAGCACGCCAGTATTCCGAGGGCCTTGGGCCGGTTCGTCTTGATACTCGCGGCATAGTCTGGGGCGCGGCATAGTGTCTAAGCTGGTGTGGAAC
>JAGWQP010000376.1 GCA_028876805.1 Acidobacteriota bacterium
AACGGCTACGTGCCGTCGGTCCGGGAACTGGTCGAGCGATTGCAGACCGGCAACTGAATTTTCAAACCGAGCCTTTCGCTGCGTCCCAGGGACGGACTGCGGCCCCGCCAATATAGGTCGTCGAACCCTGCCCCGCGCGCGTTTTCGGCGGGTCCAGCTAACTGTCTAGTTTGGTATGCTTCTAAGGAGTTGACTCGATCCGCCAGTGCGGTCAATGATTGGGCATCGCATCGGCTCGGCCGCACTTTCTGCGGCCGCCCGTCCAAGAACATCGAGGGACGGATGGCGTATCTTCAGCTCGACGGTCAGCAGAGTTCCTCTGCGGTTGCCTCGCCGGGACGGAAACCCGCCGGGTCCATCGCTCTGCCCGGCTGAGCTATGCCGCTGATTCGAGGGTGATTCACCAACACAAGGAGGAGACCTAAAGATGGCATATCAAGACGACATCGCTTTGATGGCCCACCTGATGCGGCGGGCGGGTTTCGGAGCAGGCCGCGACGAACTCGAAGCGCGCGTGGCCAAAGGTTACGAGGCTACGGTCGAAGAGTTGCTGCATCCCGAGACGCAGCCGGAAGTCGACGAGTATACGCTGATGCGCTACCAGCCGGCCGCGCTGCTGCCTGGCGGGCAGCCCCCGATGGGTAACGTCAATTGGATGTATCATTTGGTGAATACCAAACGGCCTCTCGAAGAGAAGATGGCCCTGTTCTGGCACCACGTGTTCGCCACCGGCAACTCAAAGGTGGACAATTACGATCAGCTGCTGACGCAGATCAAGCTCTTCCGTGACAAGGGTATGGGCAATTACCGTGATCTGCTGCTCGACGTTGCCAAGAATCCGACGATGATCTTCTGGCTGGACAACCAGCAGAACCACGGAAACGCGGTCAACGAGAATTGGGGTCGCGAGCTCCTCGAATTGTTTAGCCTCGGCGCCGGCAATTATACCGAGACGGATGTGCGTGAATGCTCGCGGGCTTTCACCGGCTGGACCTTCGCAACCAAGATCCCGCGCGCGCCCTATGGCCGGTTTCCCTGGCAGTTCGAGTATCGCCCCGAAGATCACGATGACGGCGAGAAGGTATTTCTCGGACACAAGGGCCGGTTCAACGGCGAAGACATCATCGATATCGTTGTGCAGCAGCCGGCATGCGGTCGGTTCATCTGCCGGCATCTGTACAATTTCTTCGTCGCCGACGAGCCGCAGGTGCCGGCTTGGCCGATCGAATCGCCGCGCGATCAGAAGGCGATCGACACATTGGTTGGGGCGTTCCGTGATTCGAAGTTCGACATGCGCTCAATTCTGCGAGTGCTGTTCAACTCGGATTTCTTCAAGAACGCCCGTTTCCAGCACATGAAATCGCCAGCCGAGGTCGTGGTCAGCACGTTGCGGCTGGTCGGCGGCCACGAGCTCCCGGCCCCCGGAATTGGCGACCTGTCGATGCAGCCTACCTATATGGGCCAGGATATGCTCAATCCGCCCTCGGTCGAAGGGTGGCACACCGGCAAGGAGTGGATCAACAGCGGCTCGCTGATGGCCCGGGTCAATTTCGTTGCTGAAAAAGTCGGTGATACGTCGCTGCCCGGCGTACGCGCGATCATTGACCGGCTGAAGGCCCGCGGCACATTGGCCCCCGAGCAACTCGTGGACGGTTGCCTCGACCAGATCGGCCCGATCGAAATCGGCGCCGACACGAAGCAAGAGCTGGTTGCTCAAGCCAAGGAATGGGGCCAGGTCGCTTGGGACAGCGAGGCGCACGCGGAAATTGCGGACCAGCGCGCCGCCGAAATGCTCCAGCTGATCGTCGCCACCAGAGAGTATCAATTCGGCTAATGGTTAGTATCATCAGATGAGGGAGTAAAAACGCATGCCTGAAACACAGACCAAGCAAAAAGACCCGGTAATAGTCGTACTCCAACTCACGGGAGGGAACGACTATGTGAACACGGTGATCCCCTACAATAATTCGCTTTACCGGGATAACCGGAAGGCGGTCGGGATCCCAGACAACCAGATCATGCACCTCGACGGCCAGTACGGCATCCCGCAGTACATGGCGCCGTTAAAGCAGTTCTGGGATGATAACAAGCTCGCTATTCTGCACGGTGTCGGCTGGAAGGAATCGCCGCGGTCCCACTTCCGGGCCATGGACATCTGGCATACTTGCGAGCCGGTCAAGGTCGGGACCGAGGGATGGCTCGGGCGCGTCGCGCGCGAATTTGATCCAAAGAAAGAAAACGTCGTCACCACCGTCAGCTTTGGGCCAAGCCTGCCGCGATCATTGGCTGTGGCGGGCGTTCCGGTGGCGTGCGTCGGCGGGCCGCTGGAAAACTACGGTTTTCTGCCGACCATTCAGGGCAACCAGCGCAAGCAAATCCTTGAGCGGTTTGCGGCAATGTACAAACCGGCGGTCGGAACTGGCGCCGTCATGGACTACATGGCTGACACCGGCATCGATTCGCTGAAGGGCGAAGACATCCTCAAAGTCGCGCCGCAGAAATACTCTTCGACGGTGCAGTATCCCAACACGCCGATCGCCCGTAAGCTCAAGGGTATTGCCCAGGTGCATTTTGCCGATTTGGGCAGCCGGATCTTCTATTGCGATCACAGCACTTTCGACACTCATGCTGGGCAGAACGCAGCTGGGAGTCCGGGGAGCCACCCCGTTCTGTGGAAAGCGGTGACCGAGGGAATCGACGCCTTTATGCAAGACCTTCGCGAACACGATCACGCCGACAACGTGATCCTGCTGATGTTCTCGGAGTTCGGGCGCCGCGTTCGCGACAACGGCTCCGGGACCGATCACGGCGCCGGCGGGGTTGCCTTCGTGCTCGGCGATAAGGTCAAGGGTGGCCATTATGGCGAAATGCCGTCGCTGGAAGCCTCCAAGCTGGTTCAGGGCGACCTTGACCCGAACATGGACTTCCGCAGCGTCTACTCGACGATTCTCGACAAGTGGCTGAAGCTCAATCCGGCACCGATCGTCAACGGCACCTTTGAGCAACCAGCCTTCCTGAACTGACGGCAAGGCCGTCAGCTGCCTCCTTCCCGAGGTTAGCACCTCGGGAAGGGTGGTAGCTGACGGGACAGAGTGAGCAAACGCAATACGTCGATCAGAGAGGAGGAGCGCTATGCCGCTCACAACGGTGTCGGAAGGACGCGTCTATGATTGGAGTCATGCCGTCGGGCGCAACGCAGCCCGTGGCTCGGGGTTCAA
>JAGWQP010000377.1 GCA_028876805.1 Acidobacteriota bacterium
ACGAAAGATGGTCCGGTATTTTCACCACGCCTTGTTCGTGCAACACGACGGACTCGGCCAGCATGCCATCAAGTGGTACACCCAGGGCCGGGTGGCGCCGCGATGGCGGGCCATCGAACCAGACCTGGAAGAAAGTCCCGGCCACGCGGTCCCCAGTCTGAAAACGAGTGACTCCGGTGCCAACGGCAGTGACTTCGCCGGCGCCGTCCGAGAGCGGGATGGTGGGGCGGCCGACTGGAGTGAAGTAGTGGCCGTTCACGATCATGTGATCGCGGTAGTTGAGCGACGTGGCTCGCACTCGAATCAAGACTTCGCGCGGTCCCGGCTGCGGATCGGGGCGCGCGGCGCGACGGAGGCCGCCGAGGCCGGTCGATCCGGGGTGAACTTCGTAGACTTGCATGGTTGCCAGCGTAACATGCGCTCCCGCGGTCTTCGCGAAACCGGGCCAGCCCCTGCTCCAAAGCGGACACCCCGTGGCCTTCGTCGACGGAGTGGCAAGGGCGCTTCGTGGCCCAAAAAATGAAACCGATTGTTGACTCTGGTCCCTGTGGCCTCGCGGGGGGTCCGATTGGGTAGCCTACCGGGGTATCGATCCGGAGTCCCAGCCTCCGTCCGGGTGGCGGGACGCATGCTGACGTTCCCCACAGCGCAGGTCTCGCCGGCCGAGCGGAGCAACTTACGCGCGTCCAGGCGGTCTCGTGCGGTGGCAAACCCCCTATTTGGTTGGTCGAGGACGCGGTAGCTCCATTGCTGGCCAAACTCAGCGGTTTAACTTGCTGCGTCAGCTCTTGGTCCACGCCAGGCGACTACTCGGACCCTCACGTTTCTTGGCGGATGGATGTGTGAATTCTCTGAGCGGCGTAGTGCTCTAGTACTTCCCTTTGGGCCTCTCCGGGCAACTGTCCATCAATAACCAGCATGGCAGTGCCATGTACGATTGCCCACGCGAAGCGTGCCATGAGTACCGGATCATCCCGGCGGATGTCGCCGGCGTTCTGCTGCTCGACCAACGCATCGACCAGCACCTCAAAGGCAGCCTTGGCGTCAGCAACGAATTGATCGTCGGTCGGGGCCGACTCGATGAATCCGCCGAACATCACCCGGTAGTGGGACGGATGCGCGACCGGCGAACTGTACGTATGCCCTGGCCATTGCTTCAAAGTCGATCCGGCCACGCCCGTTTCGTTCCCAGGCATGGGCGACGACTTGCCCCAGCTTGCGGAACCCTTCGCTCCCTACCGCCGCCAGCAGGGCCTGCTTGTCGGCAAAATGCCGGTATAGCGCGCTGCGGGAGACCCCAAGCCGCTCGCCCACGGTCCTCAAGGTGAGATGCTCGGCGCCAACGCGTCTGGATGGTGCGAAGCGCCTCATCGAGAAGCGTGACGCAAGTCGCCGTGGTGGTGTGGCTTAGCGGGCTTCGTTCCCGCTTGCCATTGTGCCGAACGAGCCATATAAGAAAATTCTACACGTAGGTGTTGACAGTGTCAACATCAACCGTTATATTGATGTTGACAGTGCTCACATCGGAAGGAGAGGATCTCATGCTGAAACGCTTGTGGAAAATAGATGCCCCCTTGACGCTGACCGGTCTCCTCATGCTGCCTGCCCTGGCGTCCGCGGCCATTGGCCTGATCGTGGACCCGCGAATCATTACAGGCGCACCCGCGTGGTTGAAGCCGGCGAAGTTCGCCGTGTCGATTGCCGCTTATGTGTTCACGCTCGCTTGGATGTTTAGCTTCATCCCCGGCTTTAAGAGCACCCGCCGCATCGTGGGATGGGTGACGGCAATCGTCATGGTGCTGGAACTGGCAATCATAAGTTTGCAGGCCTGGCGTGGCACGACCAGCCACTTTAACTTCTCCACTTCCTTCAATGCCGCTTTGTTCGCGGTCATGGGAATGGCTATCGTGCTGCAGACGGTCACGAGCATAGCCGTTGCGATAGCACTCTGGCGGCAGGAGTTTGAAGACCAGGCCCTCGGGTGGGCCTTGCGGCTCGGCATGATCATTACGATCATCGGCGCTTTGAGCGGCGCCCTCATGACCAGGCCGACCGCTGCCCAATTGGCTGCCGCGCACGCTGGGCAGGCGATGCCGGTCATCGGGGCGCACACTGTCGGCGCACCGGATGGAGGCCCCGGGACACCTGGAACCGGCTGGAGCACCGAGCACGGCGACCTGCGGGTCCCCCATTTCGTCGGCCTGCATGCACTGCAGGCGCTTCCTCTAATCGCTTTCGTGGTGAGGCGCCGGCGACCGCCCGCCGATGTTCATGTTCGTCTCACCTTAACGGCAGCCGGGAGCTACTTTGTCCTGTTCGCAATCCTGCTTGCGCAGGCGTTCCGTGGACAGCCGGTCCTACACCCCGATGCGGTGACGATGGAGACACTCGGTGCCTGGGCGCTCGTTACGGCAGTCTGCGCATGGCGGTCCCTTGCTCGCACCGCGAGGATCGGCACCCCTGAGATGATTTGAGGCACATCATGTCACCACAGCAGGTTTTTTCTACCGCCAACGCCGTCGCGCTGCTTGCGTGGATCATGCTCGCTGTCTTGCCCGGCCGTCCCTGGGTGACGAAGATGATTACGACGAAAGCCGTTCCTTCGCTCTTTGCTGTGCTCTATACAGCGATTGCCGTATCGCTGTTTGGGCGCACGCCCGGCGGTTTCTCAACGCTTGCGGGCGTCGGGATGCTATTCTCCAATCCCTGGCTGCTTCTTGCGGGATGGGTACACTACCTGGCCTTTGATCTTCTGGTTGGTTCGTGGGAATTACAGGACGCGCACGAGCACGGCATTTCTCACCTGCTGGTCCTCCCCTGCCTCGCGCTGACGTTCCTGTTCGGCCCGGCCGGATGGCTTCTGTACACGATCTTGCGATCGGTTCGCCGCACGGACTCACACTGATCGGCTTGAGAGGACAACACCATCCTCAATTCTTCATGCTTCTGATTTCGACACGGCTTCCCCGCCTGGGACTGGAGCGCTTGCTGGTCGCCGCCTCGCAAGGCGGGTTTCCAACGAAGAAATAGCGTTACGCTTTGGCCGCGCGTCGCCCGCCGGTTCGATGTTGGGCAGAAAGGCGGTCAGTAGGCCGATAGCGGGGAGAAACGAACAGACCTTGTAGACGAAGGTGATGCTGGTGGCGTCGGCCAGTTCCCCGAGCAGCGCCGCGCCGATGCCTCCCATCCCGAAGGCCAGCCCGAAAAAGAGGCCGGAGACCGCCCCCACTTTACCCGGAACCAAGTCCTGCGCGTAGACGACAATCGCGGTGAATGCTGAAGCCAGCACGATGCCGATGATGACGCTGAGGACCCCGGTCCAGAACAAATTGACGTACGGCAGCGGGAGGCTGAAGGGAAGCACTCCGAGGATCGAGACCCAGATGACATACTTGCGGCCGATGCGGTCGCCGACCGGGCCGCCGATGATCGTGCCCGCGGCCACCGCGCCCAGAAACACAAACAGATGTACCTGAGCGGTGCGTACCGGAACCTGAAATTTCTGAATCAGAAAGAACGTGTAGTAGCTCGTCAGGCTTGCCAAATAAAAGAACTTCGAGAACACCAGCGCGACCAGGACCGCAAGCGACACCACAATCTTGCGGGAAGAGAGGTGTAGATGATCCTCGGGCGCGCTGGCGCGCGTCTTTGAACCGGGCTTGCGGTGCGCCTTGTACCAGTGGCCTACCTGCGTCATGATCGCGATGGCCACCAGCGCCACGGCCGACAGCCACGCAATGCTGCGTTGTCCAGCGGGAAGTACCAGGAAGGCCGCCAGGAGTGGGCCCAGTGAAGTTCCAAAATTTCCGCCGACCTGAAAGATCGATTGCGCCAGACCGTGCCGCCCGCCAGACGCCATCCGCACAACCCGCGAGGACTCCGGGTGAAATACTGAAGATCCCACACCGACCAACGCCACCGCGCACAGAATTACCAGGAAACTCGGCGCCATCGACAATATCAGCAGACCCGCGAGAGTGAACGTCATGCCGAGCGGCAAGGAATACGGCATGGGACGGCGATCGGTAAAGAGGCCGACCATGGGCTGCAACAGCGACGCCGTGAGTTGCGCGGTAAGGGTAATCAGCCCGATCTGGCCGAAGTCGAGGTGGTACGAAGTTTTGAGGATCGGGTAGAGTGCCGGTATCACCGACTGCAGCATATCGTTCAACAGGTGACACAAGCCGAGCGCAGCCAGGATCCGGAAGGCAGTCTCGCCAGATTTCAAAGGAGAAGTAACGCCCGTCGCAGGGGTTACGCTCGCGCTAGAAGACACGTTTTGTAGTGTAGCAGGAGACCGGCTAGCGCCGCCGTGGCTGGCTGGACGGCGGCACGAGGCCCTTGATCCGGAGGTAGGCCACTGCGGTGCCGTACATTTCGTTGTCGTGCGCGATATTGAAGTTCAGCACGGAGAGCTTTGTCACGTCCCGGCCGAACATTTTGACCATCTGGACGGCATCCGCGTCGGTGAGGGAGTTGTAGACCGAGTCGCAATAGTCAAAGGATTCCTTGAGGGCAGCCGTCAGTTCGACCTTGGTCTTCTTCGATTCCGCGTCTCCGCGCTTCGGTTCGCCCTTTGCCATGCCGCACAGCATCAACTGCAGATCAGCAATGTGGCCTATGATCTCCCCGTAGGTGCGGGTGGTGCCGGGGACAGTCGAAAACGAGTAGTCGGCCTCCGGCATCTCTTCGGCGGCCCGGGTCAGCGTGCTCTTGATGCCGTTGTAGGACTGTTTGACATCGTTGCTCAACGGGTTCTGAGCTTCGAGGGCCCCGGCGGCGGCAAGGGCAGCGATCAACATTAGCGTGTTGAAGCTTTTCAAGCGCATTCTCCTCTAAAGGGCTTAGTATACACCGTCTGCGGCCGGCATCCAGCCTGATCATCCGCCGAGGGAGCCGCCGCGCACGGCATGGGGAAGCTCCCCCGGTAAGGTACTGTACCAAACGGCACAGCTAAGAATGGCTAGCCGTTCTAATACAATTTAGTGATAAGATCTATACCACGGCGTGCGGAATTTCATGGACGGACGGACTCTCAACAACCGGCATCGCCAAAAGCCACCGGGCTCACAGCAACAGACCGAGGCGGCACTCCTCAGGGAGTTGAAGAGCGCGGAAGCTAAATTCAAACAAGCCGGGCCTGAGGAAAAAAGGGCCGCGGAGAAAGAATTTCGCAACGCCCTGCGCCGTTTCAGCACGCTGATCCTGGATGTGCAAGGGTCGTCCGAGTTCGGCGTCTGATCTATAGCAGACCTGAATCGCCATCAATGCTCAGCCACGGAGCGATGCGCGAGCTCGCCGAATATAGGCAGCGAATAGGTTTCGTTGTGGGCCGCCTTCACCATCATGAAAATCGACATGCCGAGCAATGCCAGCTCCACCAGGCTGTTGAGGGGCATTCGCGGAATCATCGAGAACATCGGCCGCAACACCCAGCCATCCAGAAGCCAGGCGACAAACAGGTACAGACCCTGGAAAGCGTGGAAGCGGACGTCTCGATCATTCCGGAACTTCTCCGAGGCGAGAACCACAATCGAAGCGATCCAGCCGAGTCCCGGCACATAGCAGAGGATGGCGGCGGTGCGGGGCGAGAATTGGGAAAGCGGATCATGCCCGGCCGGGCGCGCCGCGGCGGGTCCCGGCTGGGGGCGACCGCAGTGGGGGCAATAGGCGTCGCTGCCGCCGACTGGTTGTCCGCACTGGCTGCAAAAGGGCATCTACCCTTTCATACGTTATGCGAGACGCGCAAGTTCACGCAAGTGAAACCGAGTGCGTGGTAAGATCGACGCCATGCGTGTCCTGGCTCGTGGCTGGCTGCTCGTGGCCTGCGCGGCGGCCTTGCCCGCGGCCAAGAACCTGGAGATCTATTTCATCGACGTGGAGGGCGGCCAATCGACGCTGTTTGTCGCCCCGTCGGGCGACTCTTTGTTGATGGATGTCGGATACGCGGGGTTCAATGGCCGCGATCCCGGTCGCATCCTCGCGGCGGCCAAGGCCGCGGGGGTCAAGAAGATCGATGCCTTGGTGATCTCTCACTATCACCAAGACCACGTAGGAGGGCTTCCGGATGTCGCCGCCAAGCTTCCCATCCGAACCTTCATCGATCACGGGCCGAATACCGAGACCGACAAGGATTCGACGGTTCGCTACAACATGTACAGCGACTTCAGCTCTAAGGGGACTCGCGTCTCGGTCAAACCCGGCGATACGATTCCGATCCGGGGGCTGGAGGTCCGCGTGCTGGCAGGGGCGGGGAAGACTCTCGAGGCACCGCTGCCGGGCGCCGGCCAAGCCAATCCCGAGTGCGCGGCGTTTCGTCCCGACGCCGCCGAGGTGGCCGGCGAGAATCAGCAATCGCTCGGCCTGCTGATCACCTTCGGCGACTTTCGCATCCTCGATTTAGGCGATCTCACCACCAGCCGGGAGCACGACCTGGTGTGCCCGGCGAACAAGATCGGCAAGGTGGACGTTTTCGTTGCCTCACACCACATGGGCGCCAACGCGAACACTCCCCAACTGGTGCACGCGATCCACGCCAAAATCGCCATCGGGGACAACGGCCCCCGTAAAGGCGGCTCGCCGGAAGCCTGGCAGACGCTGCACGCGACGCCCGGCCTGATGGACATCTGGCAATTGCATTACGCCATCGAAGGTGGAAAGGACCACAACTCGCCCGACACGTTTCTGGCCAATGTCGACGAGATCTGTCGGGGCAACTGGCTGCGGCTGACCGCTGAACGAGACGGCTCCTTCACGGTCTTCAACAGCCGCAACAAGTTCGAGAAAAGGTACGCAAGGTAAAGATAGGTGTCACCTGGGCGCCTGAGGTGCCTGCTCCTGGGTCTGGTTGGCGGGGAGCGGCTCCGGCGTATCGTATTTGATTTCCGACTCGGTCGAAAACTTCCGGTACAGGCGGAACTCCTCGTCCAGGCGGCTCAGCGTATCACTGGTTCCGATGCGGGAGTCTGCCTTCAAGGGCAGCAGGAATCGGTGGTCGCTGAGGGTCTGGTAATCGTAATCAAGCACGGTTTCGGCTTGCCGGATCGGGAAGTCGGCGGGGACATCCCTTGAAACCATGCTCACCCGCAGCACCTGGTGCATCTCCCGATCGACGTACACCAGTCCGCTATAGGCGGGCACAAACTGCTGTTGACGCTGGTAGTCGAGCACCCACTGCGAGCGCGCCTTGGCCACCTCGTACTTAAACGTCAGGGCGCGGCGGCTGCGGAGCGTGGCCCAGTGATCCCACTCGAAATGGGCTTCGGTTGCGGGTTCGAAAATCTCCCGCAGCATGCTGCCGAACTCGCCGGTGGAGACAGAGCCGGCCATCTTGCGGTAGTCTTGCTGGGTCGCGGTGTTGTTCACCAACACCAGCTTGTAATCTTCCTTCTGCTCAAAGTAACTGAGGCGGATGGTCAGCGTGTCCTGCAATTGCCAAGACGAATCGCCACCAGTGCCGTGGGGATCATAGCGCCCGCCAGGCGTGGCCGCGACGTAACGCCTCGTCACCTGGGTACAAATGAAGTCCGGAAGATTTTTGGTGTAACGCAGCGCGTATTCGCGGATCTCGGCGATCACGGCGGCTTGCTCTTCAGCCGAAGGTGGGGGAATCGTCGCGGCCGGGGCTTCCGGCGCGGCCGGCGCGGCAGCAGCAAGACCTTGCGACTGATCGCGCAGAAGCCGCAGAGCCGCCAGCGTCCTCGGGCCGATACCCAAGCTCTGCATCTGTTCGACCGCGCCGTCGTCCAGCTTCTCGGTCAACCTGACGCGGGAAAGAAACCCCGCCACTTGTTTGTCCGTTTGTTTGAGCTGAATCGAGGACTGGATGAAACTTCTCAGTTCCCTGACGGAAAGGCTCTGCGCTCGAGCTGCAACGCACGCCAGCAACACCGCGGTCAGCAAGCGGCACCGCATACGGCTCCTATTATAGTCGCGGGCGCCGCGGGGTGTTGGCACGGGTAGTCGTCTTATTTTTGCGGCTGCTCTCTGGTCTGGCTGTCGGGGATGGGATCGGGTGTGTCGTACTTGATCTCCGACTCGGAGGAATACTTGTGGTAGAGATGAAATTCGTTGTCGTTCTTCGAGAGCACGTCGGCCGTGCTCATGCGGACCTCCCCTTTGAACGGCAGCAGAAACTGGCGGTCGCCGAGAGTCTGGTAGTCGTAATCTAGAACGTCTTCGGCCGTATGGATCGGAAACGACGCGGGCATGCCGACCGCCGCCATGGTCACACGCAGCACCTGGTGAGTCTGCTGATCCACGTAGATCAGCCCGTGGTAAGCCGGAATGATGTCGGTCTGGCGGTCGCTGACGTGCCATTGAGAGCGTTCCTGCAAGACGCGGTAACTGAAGACATAGGAAAGGTGGCTGCGCATGTTTGCCCAGTGGTCCCACTCGAAACGGGTTTCCGTTTTGGGCTCGAAGATCTGCCGGAGCATGGTTCCAAAGTCGCCGGTGGACACGGCGCCGGACATCTTGGTGTAATCCGCCTGCGTCACCGAATTGTTCACCAGGATCAGTTTGTAGTCTTCCTTCTGCTCGAAGTAACTCAGCCGGATTGTCAGGGTGTCCTCCAACTGCCAGGAAGGGCCGTCGCTTCCGGCATACTGCCTGTACTTGCCGCCGGGAGCCGGCGCGGCATATCGGCGCTGCACCTGCGTGCAGATGTAATCGGGCAGGCTGCGGCTGTAGTTCAGAGCATACTCGCGGACGTCATCGAGGATGGCGGCCTGCTCGGCAGCCGAGGGCGGCGGTTTGGGCGCGGGCTTGGCGTCGGACATCAAGAAGCCGGCCGCTTTCAGTTCCTGCGATTGGTCACGCAGCCCGCGCAACGCTGCTACCGTCTTGGGGCCGAGGCCCAGGCTTTGCAGCTCCTCGACGGTGCGGTCGTCCAGTTTCTCGCTGAGCTTCACCTTTTCCAGATAATGGGCGACTTCCTTGTCGGTCTGTTTCATCCGCACCGAAGACTGGAGAAAACTCATCAGTTGTTTGATCGACAAGCTTTGGGCGGACGCGGAAAGAACCACCAAAAATAGCGCAGGTGCGAGGCGGCTCGGCATCTTGCTCCTATTTTCGCATGGACGCGCGTTACGCTTGTGGCGTTTCGATGTAATGCGATTTCAGGCGGCGCGCCGCCGCCCTGCCGACCACCGCGGCCAGCTGGTCTTCCGACGCCGCCCGCACCAGCTCGGAGCTGCCGAACTCCTTTAACAGCTTCTGCACGGTCTTCTTGCCCACTCCCTCGATGTTCTCCAGTTCCGAGGTGAGCTGCCGCGCGTTGCGGCGAGAGCGGTGGAAGGTCACGGCGAAGCGGTGGGCTTCGTCGCGAATGGACTGGATGAGGTGAAGGATCGGCGAGAAGCGATCGAGCACCACCGGCTCATCCTCCTGGCCGTACACGTAAATGATCTCCTCGCGCTTGGCGATCGAAGCGAGCGGCTGGTTGATGATGCCCAGCGCCTCCAGCGCTCCAGCCGCCGCGTGCAACTGGCCGAGGCCTCCATCGATGAGAACCAGGCCGGGCAGCGGCTTTCCTTCCTCCTGGAGCCGGGCGTAGCGCCGCGTCACCACCTCGCGCATGCTGGCAAAGTCGTCATTGCCGATCACGGTCCGGATAATGAACTTGCGGTAGTCGGACTTCTTCATGCGCCCGTCCTCCCACACCACCATGCTGGCCACTTTGTCGGTGCCCTGGATGTGAGAGATGTCGAAGCATTCGATTCTTGACGGCGGCTCGGACAGGTTCAAGCTGTCCTGCAGCGCCTCCTGAATCGTTTTCGAAGAAGGCTTCATGACGCGGAAGCGGGCGTCGAAACTGTGTTTGGCGTTAGTTTCGACCAAATCGATGAGCGCCTTTTTGGGGCCGCGCTGCGGGGTACGGATTTCGACGCGCCGGGCCTTCTTTTCGGAGAGCAATTCTTCGAGCACTTCGCGGTCTTCGAATTCCACCGGTACGTGGATCTCGGCCGGGATGTACTCCTGATCTAGGTAGATCTGCAGCAGCAACGTGGAGAAAAATTCGGGCTCGTCGAAGTGCCCCTGGTCTTCCCAGAAGAATTCGCGCCGGTCCACGATCTGGCCGTGGCGAAGGTGAAACAGGTTGAGCGCCACCAGCGGCGGTTCGGCATAGCACGCGAAGATATCGACGTCATCGCCTTTGGCGGCCGCCATCTTTTGCTTCTGCTCGATTTCCTCGACAGTCGTGAGCAGGTCGCGGAGCGAAGCCGCCTCTTCGAAGCGCATCTGGTCGGAGGCGGTTTCCATGCGGCCGCGAAGCTCGACGGCCAGATCGCTGTGGCGTCCTTCCAGAAACAGCTTCACATCGCGCACCGCGCCGGCGTAGGCTTCGTCGGTGGTGAGTCCCTGGACGCACGGCCCCAGGCAGCGGTGAATGTGATATTGCAGACACGGCTTGGGATGGAATCGGGTAAGGTCCACTTTGCAGGACGGCACCTTAAAGTGGCGGTGGATGAAGTGTACCAGCCGGTGCGCGAGGTTGGCCGGAAAGTAGGGCCCGAAGTACGTCGAGCCGTCCTTGCGCAGCCGGCGCGTCACGTACACCCGCGGGTATTTCTCGCGAGTCAGCTTGATATAAGGATAGGTTTTGTCGTCGCGCAGCAGGATGTTGAAGCGCGGCTTGTACTGCTTGATCAGGTTGTTTTCGAGCGCCAGCGCTTCTTTTTCGTTATCGACCAGGATGTAGTCGATGTCCGCAGCCTCAGCAAGCAGGCCCCCGGTTTTGGCGTCGCCGACCTTGTCCTCAGAAAAATAGCTGCGGACGCGCAGGCGGAGGCTTTTGGCCTTGCCCACGTAGATGACCTTGCCCGTAGCGTCTTTGTACAGATACACTCCGGGCGCAAGAGGAAGCTGCCCTGCCTTTTCACGAAGATCCATGGAGGGAAAGCTATAATTCAATTATGTCACGCTGGGTTTTGGCGCTGCTGGTTGTGAGCGCGACGACCGTGTTCGCGGACGACCTTAAAAAGGAGAGGCCTCAGCCGCCGGCTTCCACCACCGAGGCCGTCCCCCCGGAGGAAGACGAATCACTGTCGGTGAAGGAATATTCCTTCAACCCGCTGCAAGCTGAAAAAGAACTGAACGTCGGCAATTACTATTTCAAGAAAGGCAGCTTCCGCGGAGCCGCTTTGCGTTTTCGTGAAGCCACCAAGTGGAACCCCGGGTTCGCCGAGGCCTGGCTGCGGCTGGGCGAGGCCGCCGAAAAGCAGAAGGACGCCAAGACTGCCAAAGAGGCTTACGGCAAGTATCTGGAACTCTCTGGCGACGCCAAGGATGCCCCGGAAATCCGCAAAAGACTCGAGAAGCTCAAGTAGCCGGAGGAGAGCGATGCGACTTGTATCCCTGTTCGTGTTGGGCGCGGGCCTGTCTTTCGCGCAACTGCAAGGGATTGTGGATATCCACGTTCACGGCGGACCCGACGCGGTCGCGCGCAAGATCGACGTCCTCGATGCCGCGCGCCTCGCGCAGAACGAAGGCATGCGGGCGCTGGTTTTGAAGAACCACTTCGCTCCCACCGCCCAGCTCGCCTATATGGTGAGCCGGGCCGTTCCCGGCATCGAAATCTATGGGGCCATCGCGCTCAATCGTTCCGTCGGAGGCGTGAATCCCGAAGCCGTGGCGAAGCTGGCAGCCTTCCAAGGTGGCCACGCGCGCATCGTGTGGATGCCGACTTTTGACGCGGAAAATCAGGTCCGCTTCGCGAAAGAAAAGCGGCCGTTTGTTTCCGTCTCCCAGGATGGCCAGCCGCTGCCCGAGGTGATCGAGGTGCTGAAGATCATCGCCAAGGAAAATCTGTCGCTGGCCACGGGGCACTCCTCGCCCCTCGAAGACCTGATGCTGATCCGCGAGGCGCGCAAACTGGGCATTAACCGCATCGTTGTGACGCATCCGCTGATCGATTCGGTCAACATGAGCATTCCGGAGATGGAGGAAGCCGCGCGCCTCGGCGCCCTTCTCGAGTTCTGCGCGAGCCCGGTGCTGCCCAGCTCACCGCCAGCCGCCGCCCTGAAGGTGGCCGATTATGTGAAGGCGATCCGCGCCGTCGGAGCCGAGCACAGCCTGCTCTCGAGCGACCTCGGCCAGCCCGCGAACCCCGTCCACACCGAGGGTTGGAAGCAGTATCTTGATCTGCTGAAAAGAGCCGGCATCACAGACAGCGAAATCGATGTGATGGCGAGGCGCAATCCGGCGCGCCTCATCGGCCTGAATTAGGATCAACGGATCAGGCGAACGATTCCATAGCAGACCAGGCACATCCAGAAGTCCACGGCTAAGCCCCAGTCGACCTGGTAGAGCTGGTGCCGCGCCCGCAGGGGCAGATGGCGCCACGACGCGTAGTAGATGGCATTGCCCACGAGCACCGCGATCAGCGACCGCCAGAAATTGGGCCAATCAAACTTCCAGTGCATGCGCAAGTTGCGGAAAAACCGCCGAAGCTGCTACAATTTTTGTCTTATGGCTCGAGTTTGTGAAGTATGCGGTCGCGGGCCTCAGTTCGGCCACCGCATCAGTCACGCCCACAATGTTACCAAGCGCCGGTGGAATCTCAATCTGCAAACCGTTCGCGCGATCGTAAACGGCGCCAGCCGGCGCCTGCGCGTCTGCACCTCCTGCATACGCGCCGGCAAAGTACAGAAAGTCGCGTAGGTTTTCGACCCGCCCCTCAAATCCGCGAGAACGAGATCCCGGCGAAGCTGACCACGCTGCGCTCATCGATGTTCCATTGCTCGTACCGCCGCAGCGAGCCACGAGCGCGCGGCGCCGTCTTGAGAAACGTATAGAAGGGCGCCGACCCGCACCATTTCAGATCATCGCGGTTTTCCCGGACCAGGTCCCAGAAGCCGTCGGCGTCGCACGCATTGATGCGGTCGATGCGGGCACGATCGCGGTCTGCTACTTCGGCCATGATGCCCTGTTCGGCGACCGCAGAAAACGGATCCTGGTAGCGCGCCCCCATGTGCGCCATGTCCACGCCGAGCACCCAGAAAACCCTGCCGGTCTCGCGCTCGGCCAATTCGCCAAGGGCCTCGAAGAACTGCTTGACCCGGTCGTTCCGCTCGGGGTTTCCGTCGCCGAGGAGGCTCTGTGCGAAAGCCCCGCACAGAATCGGCAGGATGCGCACTGCCGGGCCCAGCCGATGCTGCAAGAAGATTAGTTGCAGCTCCACCGAATGCTCGAACGAGTGGCAGTAGTCCTCCATGCGCACAGCAGGGCCGCCGCGCTCCGCCAGCCAATCCACCAGAGGCACATCGGTAGTGGCTTCGCCGAGGGGCGTGATGAAGGGTTTTCGAGTGAGGCCGAAAGTCTCCGGCTCGCCGTAATGGGAGGTGCCGAGGATGACAAAGGTCCGCTCGCGGAGCTCTTCTCCGAGCAGGCCATAGGCCGCGCGGTACGATTGCCATCCGCCTTCAGGGCTGACGTGCGGGGCGGCAATGGCCAGCAGGTGGTCGGTTTCCGGGGCGAAGGAAACCGCGCCGAGAAAACGTTTGAGCGTCTGCTCCAACTGAGGGGCTTCGAGCGGATAGGCGGAGCCGGCGTGGGCCGGCTCTCGCACGGGGCTTGAGGCAAATGCCTGCCGGCGCTCGTCGTGCATCCTGCGAAAGTTTTCATCTTCCAGAAAACCGGCGGCGCTGAGCGTCTGAACCAGGTGTTGCTGGACCTCGCCAACGTCGAGGTCCCCGGTCAGTCGCACCAGCGACTCCCGCAAATCCAGATCGGTATGGCGGCCGTCGAAGCAGTCCAAGCATCTCACCAACACTGGCGGAATGATTACCACGGAATCGGAATACCGGTAGGGATCGCGAATAAACAGCCCAGGGTTCTCCGCGGACGGCGAAGGCAGGAAGTCGAGCGTCATTCGCAGGCGGGCGAGTGGTTGCGACAAGTCCCTATCGTAGCGCAAGCCCGGACATTCGGAACTTGCGCAACAGCTCATCGACAACCACACCTCCGGCTGTGGCCACGTTGAGCGAGTGCTTGCCGCCCAGCATCGGGATGCGTACGTGCGTATCCGCCAGCGCCGAGAGCTCCTCCCGGATGCCCTCCACTTCATGGCCGAAAACCAGGCAAACGGGAAATCGCGGCGCCCAATCGAACAGGTCGAGGGCGTGCACGGCTGTTTCCACTGCTACGACTTCGTAGCCTCGGCTGCGGATCTTCTCAAGCAACGGTCCCGGCTCCCACGCGTGCTCCCACGGCACCGTTTTTTCGGCACCCAACGCCGTTTTGCTGATGGCGCGTTTCGGCGGCCGGCCAGTGATCCCGCACAAATAGAGCTTTTCAAGACCGGCCGCGTCCGCGGTGCGAAAGAACGCGCCCACGTTGTAGAGACTGCGCACGTTGTCGAGTAATACCGAAACCGGCAGCGACAGGCCGTCGTACAGGGCCCCCGCCTGGGTCGCGCGGAAGGGAACAGGGTCCATGCAATCAGTGAATTCCAGCATATGACAGGTTGTGAACGCACCGGGCAGTGATACACTGATGGTTTCGCCATGCTTTCGATCGTCATTCCGGTCCACAACGAAGAACATTCGCTTCTTCCCCTCTATGACCGCCTCACCCTGGTCCTGGAAGAACTCGGCAAGCCTTACGAGATTCTGTTTGTCGACGACGCTTCCACCGACCGGAGTTTTGAGTTGCTGGCTAACCTGGTCGAGACCGATGGGCACCTCAAGGTAGTCCGGCTGCGGCGGAATTTTGGGCAGACGGCGGCGCTGTCAGCGGGCTTCCACGAAGCCAAAGGCGACGTGATTATCGCCATGGATGGCGACCTGCAGCACGCTCCGGAGGACATCCCGGCACTGCTCCAGGGCATCGAACACGGTTACGACATTGCCAGCGGCTGGCGCAAGGATCGAATCGACAATCCCATCAGCCGTAAGCTTCCTTCGCGCATCGCCAACTGGCTGATGGCCAAGGCATCTGGGCTGAGGTTGCGCGATTTCGGGACCACGTTCAAGGCCTACCGCGCCGAGGTGTTGAAGGACATCAATCTCTACGGCGAATTGCACCGCTTCATTCCGGCGCTCGCGAGCTTCTACGGCGCGCGCGTTATCGAAGTGCCGATCCGCAACACCTTGCGGGCGTCGGGCGACTCCCACTACGGAATTGGGCGCACGTTCCGTGTGTTGTTTGACATACTCACCATCAGGTTCCTGCTGAAATACCTTACCCGCCCGATGCATTTCTTTGGTTCGCTCGGGTTGTTCGGCACCCTCTGCGGCGGCGGAATCATGAGCTACCTGGCGGTCAAGAAGTTGCTTGGTTACGAAATTGTTCTCGAGCACGGCCCGCTCATGATTGCCGGTGGGTTGCTGCTGCTGGGCGGCATGATGATGTTCAGTACAGGGTTGATCGGCGAAATGATCATGCGCACCTATTTCGAAAGCCAGGATCGGCGCATCTACGCGGTGCGCGAGATTCTCACGCGGAAGCAGCGTGGCGTCGCCGGCGGCACGCGCTAGACGCGCGAGCGGAAACGCGGAATTCCGAAGCGGCTCCCGAACAGCCCCTTTCTGGTCAATCGACCGCCGGACGGAAGCCGAGTCGCGGCTCCAACTCGGCGACGAGTTCGACGCGGGTGAGCCCCCTCGCGCCTTCGACATCGTGGGTAAGCACCAACGGCAAAATGTCTGCCTTCCGGGCCAACCGGAAACAACCACGCCGGGTTCTAGTAAATAGCTAGGTCGATCGGCCACGTTTTCGTGGCTCGACCCCGCGACGCTTGTCTGCGGCCCGCGTAATGTCGTGCGCAACCGCCATGGCAAGTACGGCGTGACAAAATAGCACGAACTGTACGGGCAAATTCTTCTGTGGCAAACGGTCCGGTCTGCGCGCCGTTCGGTGGCCGTGTCACCGAAGAGCGATCGGGGGGCAAGTCCTTCTGGGACTGAAACTTCCGACTGGTCCTGTCGGAACCGGAGACAGACAGAAAAAGAAAGAAATGAGGGGGCGGAAAAAGAGTCCTGCAGGCCGGCCCAGGCGCGAAGCCATGCTGAGCCGGCCTGCCCGCGGCAGCCTCTTAAACGGTCACATACATTGTGCTGCCCCGGCGGTTCACCAGCAGGAGCGTCTCGTCTTTCGAGTTGCGCATGGCGCGCTCAAAATCCGAACTGGTTTTTATGGACTGCCGGTTGACCTCCTGGATCACGTCGCCGCGCTGAAGCCCCGAGCCGGCAGCCCGGCTGGACGGATTGATACCGGTAACCACAACTCCACTGGTGTTCAGAGGCAATCCGAGCTGCCGCGCGGTTTGCGTATCCATGTCTTCGACCGACACTCCGGAAAGAGAACTCTTGGAGCCGTTGCGATCATTCTCGAGGCTCGCCTCCTTTACCGGCAGTTCGCCCAAATTCACGCTCATATCGCGTTCGGTGCCATTCCGCAGCACCT
>JAGWQP010000034.1 GCA_028876805.1 Acidobacteriota bacterium
ATCGAATCGTGGTCGGTCACGGTCACCAGGTCCATGCCACACCGCTTCAGGACCCAATAAACCTCTATGGGATCGTTGTAGCTTTCCTGGCAGAACCGGCGGGCCAGAGGCACCGTGCACATGCCGCTGCGGTCGGTGTGAACGTGTAGATCGCAACGCATGTCCCGGTTATGCCGTATAGACAATTACAGAATGATGTCAGCGTTAAAACAATTACGCGAAGATCTGTTTCGCTCGCGAAACCTCAAGCAGGCAGACCCACATTCAGAAGATCTTCAGGTTGCTGGCGCATATGTCTTAACCGCCCGCTTTTTTGCGTAACAATAGAATGGTTCGAAGGCTTGAAAAGAAAGGGAAACCACTCATGGAGTTGCTTGACCACACGGCCGGACGGTTGGCCCGCATTGCCTGTCTCGGTCTGGCGGCATACTCGGCTTGGGCCCAAACGGCTGAGTACGTCGGTTCGGGGACCTGCAAAACCTGCCACGCCAGCGTTTATGCCCGCTGGCAGAAGACGCGCATGGCCAACATTGTGGTGGATCCGAAACAGCATCCGGAAGCCATCATCCCTGATCTCTCCAAGCCCGATCCGGTCGTCACTTTCACCAAGAACGACATCGCTCTCACTTATGGCAGCAAGTGGAAGCAGCGTTACTTCAAAAAAGTCGGTGACGACTATTTTCCGCTGCCCGCTCAATGGGATGTGACCCACAAGATCTGGCGGCCCTACATGGTGGCGCCCGGTACGGATTGGTGGGTCTCCTACTACCCGGCCGATAACCTGAAGCGACCCACCGGACCAACCTGCGACGGCTGCCATTCGGTGAACTACAACATCCACACCAAGACCCCCACGGAGTGGAACGTGGGCTGCGAAAAGTGCCACGGACCCGGTAGTGCGCACGTGGCACAGCCTTCGCGTGCCAACATCGTCAATCCGGTGCGCCTCGACGCGCTGCGCGGCAGCGACACCTGCATCCAATGCCATTCGCAAGGCCGGCCGCTAACTCCCGTGATCGAGGGCAAGGCTTACGACTGGCCGGTCGGATTTCAGGTCGGGCTGGATCTGGCGGATTACTGGCAATTGGAAGATCACAAGCTGGGCGAAACCACATTCACACATTTCCCCGACGGCACCGCACACAAGAATCGCATGCAAGGCAATGATTTTGTGACCAGTGTCATGTATACGCGCGGGCTGACCTGCTTCAGCTGCCACGACGTGCATGGCACGGAAAACAACGCGGACCTTCTCAAGCCGGCTCAAGTGTTATGCCTGGAGTGTCACGGGCCGCAGTCTCCGAACGGTCCGCATGCCGTCGCCATCGAACAGCACACACACCACAAGGCCGGCTCGAGCGGCAACGAGTGCGTCGGCTGCCATATGCCGAGGATCGAAACCGAGCTCGCCGACGTCAACGTTCGGAGCCACACTTTCCGCTTCATTTCACCGGCCGAGGCCGAGCGCCTGAAGATGCCGAACTCCTGCAGCTCGTGTCATACCGACAAAACCGCGGCTTGGGCCACCGCTCGGCTGAAATCATGGAAGGAGTTTTCTCCCTGGCGCGTGGCCAATTAGCCTCGCCCCCGGCCTTGGGTGGAAGCGCCCGCGGCCTCAGGTGTAGAGGCCCATGCGCTCCTTGACCAGTTCGACTGTCGAGCGGGCGATGGGAGCCACACGCGCGGCGCCTTCCCGAAGGACCCGATCGAGGTAACCAGGATCGGCCGTGATGTCGCGGTAGCGCCGTTGGAACGGTTCCAGGTGCGAGATCACCATCTCGGCTACCGCCTTCTTGAGGTCGCCATAACGCATGCCGTTGAACCGTTGCTTCATCTGGTCGTCGCTTGCGTCGGAGAATGCCTGGTAGATGGAGAGGAGGTTGAGCACGCCCGGGCCGGCGGTTTCGACCTCGACCGCCGGTTTCGAATCGGTGGTGGCCCGCATGATCGTCTTGCGAACCTGTTCGGGCGGATCGAGCAGTGCCACCGCGTGGTTGGCGCCGGTGGCCGATTTGCTCATCTTCTGTGTGGGATCGTCGAGTCCCATGACGCGCGCACCCACGGTAGGCAGGCTGGTGTTAGGCACCACGAAGGTTTCTCCATAAAGCGAATTGAACCGCTGCGCGATGTCGCGCGTGAGTTCGAGGTGCTGTGCCTGGTCCTCGCCCACAGGCACAATGCCCGCCTGGTAGAGCAGGATGTCGGCGGCCATCAGCACGGGATACTGCAGCAGCCCGTCCCCCACCGATTCCTGCTTGGCGGCCTTGGCCTTGTACTGCGTCATGCGCTCTAGCCAGCCGACCGGAGTCACGCAGGTGAGCATCCAGGCTAGCTCGGCATGCGCCGCCACCCCGGACTGCACCATAATGGAACTGGCGTGGGGATCGACGCCGGCCGCGAGATACAACGCCGCAATTTCCCGGATTTTGGCGCGCAGTTCCGCCGGCTCCTGGTAGACGGTGACGGCGTGGAGATCGACAATGCAGAAGATGCACTCGTAGTCGTTTTGGATGCGGACCCAGTTTTTGAGCGCACCCAGATAGTTGCCGATGTGGAGATTTCCGGACGGCTGCATTCCGGAAAAGACTCGAGTTTTCATGACTTGGGAACGAGGATAAATCCCTATCGTAAGCAATTTCGAACTGACCGTGGAAAAGCTCGTCTACGGCGGCGAAGGCTTGGGCCGATTCGAAGGGCGCGTGGTACTCGCGCCCTTTGTGCTGCCGGGCGAGCGAATTCGCGCCGAGGCTGAACACGAGAAGCCCGGCTTGGTGCGCGCTCGCGCCGTCGAACTGCTCGAACCGGCGGCGGCGCGGGTCATAGCGGCGTGCCCGTACTTCGGGCGATGCGGCGGCTGCCATTATCAGCATGCGCCGTACGATCTTCAGTTGACCGCCAAGCGAGCCATCCTGGTAGAGGAACTGCGCCGGATCGGGAAAATCGATCCGCCGGACACCGTTGATGTCGTTGCCAGCGAGCCCTGGGGTTACCGAAATCGCACGCAACTCCATATTGCGGGCGGTCGGCTGGGCTACCGCGAAGCGCGGTCCCACAAGCTGTGCGCGATCGAGGGCTGCCCGGTCAGCTCGCCGAAATTGAATCAGACCATCAACGTTCTCGTCGAGATGCTGCGCGATCCGCGCTGGCCGCGCTTTGTGCGCGCTCTCGAAATTTTCACCGACGAAGAGCACGTACAGTTGAACGTGCTCGACTCGGCCCAGCCGGTGGCTCGGCGGTTCTTCGATTGGTGCGCCGAGAGGATCGCCGGGTTCGTTCCCGGGGCCCTAGACTATCAGGGGCGGTTTCGCGTCAGTGGCAACTCCTTCTTCCAGGTGAACCGCTTTTTGTTGGAACGGCTGGTAGAGACGGCGTTAGAGCACCGAGAGGGAGAGACCGCGCTCGAGTTGTATGCCGGCGTCGGGCTGTTTTCGCTGGCCTTGGGCGACCGTTTTCGTGAAGTGGCGTCGGTCGAATCCGGCTCGGCCGCGATGAGCGATTTAGAGTTTAACCTCGAGCGCGCCGGACGCTCCAACGTGTCGGCGATAAAGGGCACGAGCGAGGAGCACCTCGAGCGACTCGATCGCGCTCCGGATTTCGTCCTGCTCGATCCACCGCGCGCCGGACTGGGCCAACGTCTGGTGAATCGTCTGAACATATTGCGGCCGCGCACCCTGACGGTGGTCTCCTGTGACCCAGCTACTCTGGCGCGGGACCTCTCCGGTCTCGTGGCGTCAGGCTACTCGATCGAGAAGATGACACTCATCGATCTGTTCCCGCAGACATATCATTTGGAAACCGTGGTGCAACTGCGGCTAAAGGATTTGATCAACAGCCAGACACCGGGACCGGCTTTAGGGGCCGGATCGAGCGCCGCCTGAAAGGCCGAGACTCGGGGCATTTGCGTTCGGCGCCGGCTTTGGGCCGAGCTCGATACAGCTTGTCCGGCGATGTCGATCGCTGCGTATAAGCACGCCATCATTTATGGGACAAGCGAGATCGAAGCGTCTGCCGTCACGTCCGGCTCTTGATTCGGCGCCGCAGCAAGTCCAGCGCCACTTGGCTGGCAAAATTGCGGATGCGCGTGCGGTCGCCCAGGAACTGGCGTTCGAGCACCTCGGTACCCGTGTCATCGGCCACACTAATGAAGGTCGTGCCGACCGGCGCCGTCTCCGCGCCGGTTGCTGGCCCGGCCACACCGGTCACCGAGAGCGCATAAGTGGACTTCGTGCGGTGTCGCGCACCAACGGCCATCGCCTCAGCCACGCCCCTGCTGACGGCTCCAACTTTGTCAAGCAGCTCGGGCGCGACGCCCAGCATCTCGATCTTCATCTCGTTGGTATAAGTGATGAAGCCCCCGATAAAATACTGCGAGCTGCCCGCTACCGACGTGAACCGCTCGCCCAGCATGCCGCCCGTCAAACTCTCCGCCACCGAGACCGTGGCTCGGTGATGGCGCAGCAGGCCGCCGACGACAGCTTCGAGCGTCTCACCATTGCGTGAGTAGACGCGGTCGCCCAGCAGGAGCTCGATCGGCCCGGCGACCTCCCGCAGCAGCGCGTCAGCTTCAGCCTCCGTCGCGCAACGCGCGCGGAGGTAGACCTGGATGTCTCCCGACGCCGCCAGGATGGTGGTCGCCGGGTTCTGGTACCCCTTGTAGACGGGAGCGATGAGCTGGTCCAGATCCGATTCCCCCATGCCGGCAACGCGCAGACAAACCGTGCGGATGACGAGCCTAGGTACGAGGCGTGCGAGCCGCGGCAGGCACTCGCGCTCGAACATGGCCTTCAACTCGTGCGGCGGCCCGGGCAGCAGCATCAGCACAGCGCCTGACTCCTCCACCCACTGGCCCGGCGCCGTGCCCCGCTCATTGGGGAGAATCGCAGCGCCATCGATAACGAAAGCCTGCCGCTTGTTGACCTCGGCCATCTTCCGGTTGAGCCGCGCGAAGCGCTGCTCCAAGGCATCAGAAATCTCCTGATGGAAGATCAGCTTTCGGTCGAGCGCGTTAGCCACGGCTTCACGCGTCAGGTCGTCTTCGGTCGGGCCGAGTCCGCCGGAAATGATGAGGATTTCCGAGCGCGCGATAGCATGCCGCACCGCGTCCCGGAGGCGCTCCAGGTGGTCGCCGATCACGCACTTGGTGACCACTTCCACGCCCAGATTGTTCAGCTCGCCGGTGAGATAGAGAGAGTTCGTATCCACGCGCTCGGGCGTCAGCATTTCCGAGCCGACAGCCACAATTTCCGCGTTCATCAGAACAGCGGGCGGCCCCGAACGCCGACGTCCACGCGGTAAAGCGCGTTGGTCGTGGAAATCACCATTGCGCGTGACGGAGTGAAGGCCAGTCCCACGATGCCCGGCCCGGAGACGAACAACTCGGCCTGCTTGTCGGGAGAAATCCGCACGACGCCCTTTCTGCCGGAGAGCGAAGCGCAGACATAGATGTGTCCCTGGTCATCGAAGGCGAGGCCTTGCGGCCGGCCGAGGCCGCGGAAGAAAATCTCTACCTCTCCCTCCTGTGAGATTCGGTAAACCGAATCGAAACTCGACGTGGTCGGTCCCGTCACGTAAAGCTGGTCCTCCGGACCAAACGCCAGATGGTAGGCCGCCATCGACGGCTCGAGCGTCGCAAACACAAAGATCTGCCGGTTCGGGCTGATTTTGAAAATCGTGCCACTGCGATCACCGACGTAGAGGTTCTTCTGGCTGTCGAAGGCAATCCCGGTGGCCACGCCCATGCCTTCCACGTAAGTCGACATGCTGCCGTTTGGCGTCACCTGGTAGACGACCCCGTCATAACGGCTGGAGATGTACAGCATGCCCTGGGCATCGACCGCAAGCGAGGTGGCATTCATCAAGTCGTTGATGAACGGCTTCATGGTGAAGTTCAGATCCACTTTGTAGACCGCCACCGGGACCTTTTGGCCGCGCGATCCGCTGAACGTGGTGTAGATGTTGCCGAACGAGTCGATGGCGGGGTTGGCGACCGGATGCAGGTTCTCGGCGATGAGCACGCCGACATCGCAGGCCCACGACTCGCTCGACTGCTCCCCGTTTTCGATCACCAGTTCGCCGGCCGTGGCACCGTCCGGCACGCGCGCGATGATGAAGGAATCCGAGCCGATGATGATAGGAGCGGTGACGTCGCCGATCCGCACCCGCGGCCGGTTGGACTTGACGAAGCCTTTGCCCCGGATCTGCAGTTCGCCTCCGGCGATGGCAGCCGGAGGCGTCACTTGGGCAATCTGAGGCCGCGGGTCAGACGATTTCCGAAGAGCCATAGGTGAGTGGTCAACCAGTACCTTCCCGCGTCCTGGGCGGGCTACCAAAGTCGATTTTACAACGTGGCAGTGGTGGTGGTCTTTGACCTAGGCCGA
>JAGWQP010000378.1 GCA_028876805.1 Acidobacteriota bacterium
ATCCGTCAGCCGCTCCGGGAGTATCGGTGACCGAGAGAAGCTTTGATCGCAACGATCAAGCCCACTTGGTCCAGGCGCTTGGGAATTCCGAACAGGCCCACGAGATAGGGAACCTTCTTCACAAAGAACAATCCATCGACAGCTTGAAGGTTTGACGAGCTTGGTCGCGCCGCGATGCTCTAATCTTCTGCCAGGATCTTGCCACCCGGTTTGTCAAGATCGCAGGCCCCCGCGGCACGCTCCGTATTCGGATTCCGGTTGCCGAGCCGAGCCTAGCGAAAAAGCGCGTTCCTTCCCGGCGCCATCGGAGAGGCGAAACTCGTCGGGCGATCAATTTCACCGTCTTCGTCACATGGTGTACACTCGAAGCCGGAGGCATGGACCACGAACCGTTCGACCCGCCGCGCCTGGCGATCAACCGAGTCTATACGCGTCGTGGAGACCAAGGCGAAACCAGTCTAGTGGGCGGCCAGCGCGTGCCCAAGGACGGACTGCGTATCGACGCTTTTGGAAGTGTGGATGAGCTGAATGCCTTCGTGGGTGCGGCCCGCGCGACGGCTGCGACGCTCGCGACCCCCGAGATCGCTCCTTTGCTCACAATTCTGGTGCGGGTGCAGCACCAGCTCTTCAACTTGGGATCAATCCTCGCGACTCTACCACAGGATGTGCATCCCAAACAGGCGCGCATCAGTGAGGCCGATGTCGCGCAATTGGAGACGGAAATCGACCGCATGAATGCCGAACTGCCCAGCTTGCGCTCGTTCGTGCTGCCCGGCGGGAACCGGCTGGACGCGGAGCTGCACATCTGCCGCACGGTGTGCCGCCGCGCCGAGCGAGCATGCGTGGCTCTCGGCCGCTCCGAGAGTGTCCCCCCTGAAGCTCTGCGCTACCTGAACCGCCTGAGCGACGCGCTCTTTGTTTGGAGCCGGTGGGCGAGCCACGTGACAGGAGCCCGGGAGACCTTGTGGGAACCGAACCAGTAAGCCATAGCCGGCCTCCAACGATGCTGCCGCGCCGCCCGAACCCGGCGATTTCTTTACTGCTCCTTGGGCTGCCCGCTGATATGATGGGCTTGTGCCATGGCGTTAATCGCCGTCTCGGGCCATCCTGGATGTCGTTTTGAAGAAGTGGCGCGGTTGACTGCGCAGCGCCTCGGATTCGACCTGCTGACCCAGACACGGCTACGGACTCTGACCGAAGAGGAGTTCGGCGGTTGCCCGCACGTTCCCGACAAAGCCTATCCCAGTCTGGTGACTGCGGCTCTGGCGCGGCTCGCCACCGGACACCACTTGGTGTACTGCTCGGCCGGAGGCGAGCTGGAGGTTCGCCACTTTCCGGGTATGTTACGCGTGCATGTGGTGGCTCCCGAAGCGGTGCGAATCGGCAATCTGATGCTCGATCACCGGCTGGAGCGTGGTCCCGCCCGGCGGCTGTTGCTCGAACTCGAAGCCGCCGAACGAACCGGTCGCAAGGCCAGGTTCGGGAAGGCCCGCGCCACTGCCGACCTGTTCGACCTGGTTGTTAGCGCCGAAATACTCACCACCGAACAGATGGCCGACCTCATCCGGACCGCTGCCGATTCGTTAGGACTGGCCGCGAAAGGTTTTCTTTCCCCCGCCGCCGAGGCGCAACTTCAGTTTCAGATGCGGCTGAAGCTCTCACGCCACGGCATCGTTCCGCTGGACAAGATTACGATTCGGCGCAAAATGTTCGCCAACCCGAGCGAGGAGATGTTTGCTAACCTTCTCGACTTTTATCGCATCGCTTGGGAGTATGAACCACGGAGCTTTCCGATTCAATGGAACCGGGAAGGTAAAGTCCAGGAATCCTTTACCCCCGACTTCTACCTGCCGGAGTTTGACCTCTACCTGGAATTAACCACCATGAAACAGTCCCTGGTCACCAGAAAGAACCGCAAGGTGCGGCTTTTACGCGAGTTGTACCCGGATCTCAACATTCAGGTGTTCTATCAGAAGGATTTTGAGAATCTGGTCTTCAAATACGGCCTGGCCGCCCGGCCGGTAGTGGCATGATCGCGACCCTCGTCCCGGGTGTCGACCGGGTTCTGTTTACGGAGGAACAAATCGAAAGCCGCATCCGCGAGCTGGCCGGAGAGATTTCGCGGCGCTATCAAGGCAGGACGGTCAAACTGATCGGAGTCTTGAAGGGCTCGATTTTTTTCCTTACCGTTCTGGCTCGGCACATTCAGGTCCCAGTCAAGGTGGACTTTTTGGGGATTTCGAGCTTCTCCAACAAGAGCGGCTCCCCTGGCGTCGTGCGCATCGCAAAAGACCTGGATGAAAGCATCGAGGGCGAGGACGTGCTCCTGGTCGAAGACATTGTGGATACCGGCTTCACTCTGCGCTACCTGCTGCAGACGCTCGCCGGCCGGGGGCCGAACTCCCTCGCGGTCTGCACGTTCCTGGATCGCACCCCGCGCCGGATCGTCCAGGTTCCTGTCGACTACCGGGGCTTCGAAATCCCCGACCGTTTCGTCGTAGGATTCGGTCTCGACTACAACCAGCTCTACCGCAACCTGGGCTACGTCGCCGTCTTGAAACCGGAAAAAGCGCCCTCAGCGTAGTCCCGATTCTGAGGTTGGTTGTGTTCTCTCGGCGGGGCTAAAATGAAGGAAAGTTAAGATCCAAGGAGCGTGCATCATGCGGTCCCGGATTCTTTACATCTCCGGAGATGCTGAAGATGTCCGCAACCTCTCCAAAATCTTGAACCCTCTTCCCTTGATCTTGGACCATGCGGAGAGCGTGGAGTGCGCGCGCAGTAAGCTTCAGACCGGAGACTACGACGTGATCGTTACAGAGGCCGTCTTGCCTGACGGAAAATGGCTGGACGTGTTGCATTTGGTCCGGGAGAGCCTGCGCGAACCGCAGGTCATCGTCACGGATCAGAACGCCGATACCCGCTTTTGGGCGGAAGCCTTGAATCTCGGAGCCTGCGATTTTTTGACCCGGCCTTTTGACCCGCCCGAAGTACAGCGCATCCTGTTTAAGGCTTGTTCACGGTCAGGTTCCCGCTTGTCTGCGGTATAGGCCGCCAGCGGCACCGGAGTCCGAATCCGAGTGACAAGCGTTTTCCGCGCCATGCGTCGGCAAACGGGGTTGGTAAACTGAAGTTGAGTGTGTCCCGCCGTTTCGTACCGATAGTCGGCTTGTGGTTGGCTTTGGCGATGGTCTCGTGCCGGAGAACTGCCCCTCAGACGCCCTCTATCGGGGAAGCTTTTGTTGGCCCAGCGGTCCTTAAGATCCGCAGCGACATCCCCCTGCAATCACCTGTCATCGCCACGGTAAAACACGGCGACCGGTTGGAAATCCTCCGACAGCGCCGCCGGTTCCTTCGCGTGCGCACGCCCTCCGGAGCGGAAGGTTGGGCTGATGAGCGGCAGCTGCTGGCTGCCGAAGACATGCAGAAGCTGCGAGATCTCGCCGCGCGGGCGCAGAAGATGCTGCAGCAGGGGCAGGCAACCACGTTTGGCGAGCTCAACGTGCATACGCAGCCTTCCCGCCAGTCGCCCAGCTTTCTCCAAGTCAAGGAGAACGAAAGAGTGGACGTCTTGTTGCACACCGCCACCTCACGGATCGACGCGTCACGCAAGTCTCTCATCCCACCGCCTGCCAAGAAGGTCAGGACAGAGGAGAAAAGATCCCAGGAATCCAAATATCCAGCGTTGATCACTCCTAAACCGCCGGGCCCGCCGCCCAACTGGCTGGAGCTGTCCAAGACCGATCTTTCCTCCGCACTTCCGGCCGAGGAACGGGAGGGACCCGACGAGAGGCGGGCTCCCATGGATGACTGGAGTCTGATTCGCACCAAGGGCGGCGATTGCGGCTGGGTGCTGACCCGCCGGCTGGTTATGGCCATCCCCGACGAGGTGGCCCAGTATGCTGAAGGACGGCGTATCGTTTCTTACTTTTCGCTCGGCACGGTCCAGGACGGCGAGGAGAAAAAACAGAACTGGCTTTGGACCACGATCTCCGACGGCACCTATGCCTACGATTTCGACAGCTTCCGAGTCTTCATCTGGAGTCTCCGGCGGCACCGTTACGAGACCGCTTATATCGATCGTAATCTCCGTGGCTACGCGCCGGTTCTGCTCGAGCAAATCGAGCTTGCCGGGCCCAAGGCAGGCGCCGCGGCGGTGAAGTATCCGGGCTTTTCTGTGTGCGTCGAGAAGCGTGACGGCCAGCGTTACCGCCGCCAGTTCGCTTTCCTCACCAATGTCGTGCGTTATGCTGGGGAACAACCTTGCGAGACACCCCAGATTCAGAGAGGCCTGGCGGCACCCGCTCCGCTGAAGGTGGCTGGCCAGGAACCGCAGTCGCCCGAAAGTTTTTCGAAACGAGTCCGAAGGCGAGTCTCCACCATCGCCCGGCATTTGCTCGGACGCTGAGTGACCTCCCCAAGCTGCTCGGAGCCTGGGCAACGCAGAAATATAGGGTTGCTCCGTTGCGGCCTTGGTTCGGGTGTGCTATGTATGGGTTAAAGTAGTCGCCAATCATAAAGCTCTTCAAAAGGATGGCATCCCGTGGAAGCTGTCAACCGCAAGCTTATTCGTCCGTCTCTAAATGAAATCAAGGAACAGATCGCGCCCCCGCGGCGTGGCCAACAACAGAAAAAACCTGTTCCACCCGATCAGACCAACGCAGAGAATTTTTACTACGTCAAGCAGATGCAGGCTAAGACACCGATGGTGTTCGTTTTGCGTGACGGCGAGACGCTTCACGGGACCATCGAGTGGTATGACAAGTGCTGCCTCAAGGTAAACCGCAACGGCGAGCCTAATCTGCTGCTCTATAAGCCGAGCATCAAGTATATGTACAAGGAGGCCTAATTGCGCTCCTTGCGCATGGCCAGGCGGTATTGCCGTCTCTCGCCGGCCTGGCGGTAACGCCGCTGTTCTTCTTCCGTTTCCGGGATCACGGGAGTGATCGGCGTTGGCTTCTGATTCTCATCCAGAGCGACAAAGGTCAGGTACGCAGAACACGTGTGCCGCCGCTCGCCGGTCATCAGCTTCTCGGTGATCACCCTGACCCCCACTTCCATCGACGTCCGGAAGACGCGGTTCACCGAGGACCGCAGGACAATCAACTCCCCAACGCGCACCGGGTGCAGAAACAGGAGTTGATCGACCGACAGCGTGACCACCGGGCGGCGCGCGTGGCGCATCGCGGCCATGGCGCCCGCCAGGTCAACCAGGTGCATGACCTTGCCTCCGAGCACGTTGCCGAGCCCATTGGCGTCGTTCGGCAGGGCTAACTCGGAATACTCGGAGATCGACTCCCGTACCGTTTTGCCTTCGGTCATACTATTCTGTCGATGCGTCTCACCTCGAGCCGGATTCGCCTTTCTACCGGCCACGCGCCATTCGTACTCTGAACCCCCCAGACAAATCTGTTCTTGCAGTGCGGTTCAAGGTCCGGTTTGCGCGCGCCCGGGCCACCCTCGCCGGCGCCCATCACCTCGATCAGCAAATCCTGGGAAACCTGGGCGGTTTCGAGAGGCCCCTCCCGATCCGCAGCTACGGTGGGGAGCTCGATGGCCTCCTGCCAGTGGCCGTGGAGAACGGCCGCTCAACACCGTTTGCCCGCAACGCGACCAGGATCGGAAAAGTGGCGACAACGGCGGGGTCCGTCAGCGCTCCCCACCCGGACCCCCCGAGGCGGACAATCCCGGCCGACCCGCGTGCTCCGAAGCAGGATTTCCCGAATGCGACGCTCGTCCTTGCCGGTAATTCGCACCGATCCCGATCAACTCCCGCGTCGGAGGCTCCTCGACCACCACCCGACGCGATGGAGATGCGAGTCGCGGCTTGTCAACGGAAGCGTCACCTCGATCGTCGGCGGCATCGGCACTTTGATTTTCAGGCTCCCATAGCCGCGTGATGCCCCTCGACGAGATCGGGGCGAAATCGGGCGCTACGACCGGGAAAACAGACGACGTGATCGAACTGGGTCATCCGCCCGAAGGGCCGCAGCCCGAGGCTTCACGGTCGATCTCGCGTTGATCCGCACGACATCCACCACCTGCCTTGCCTGGATCTCTCAGCATTACCTCTACGACTATATGCACAATTACGCCGGTTGAGTGAGTTCCTCCGCACTCCTCAACTGGCGAGAGGGGCGCACGAGTCCCGCAGGCGAGCTGCGGGCGTTCGGATCCGCCGCGACAGCCCCTTTTCCTTCCCGCGCTTCATCATGGAAATGGCTGTCGCGAAAATGGCTGTTACCGGCGCCCGCGCCAACATTTCGTCAATTCCGCCGTCACCGCCAAACAGATCCAGCCACTCCTTGGGAGGGCTCTTGGCCGCCGCACGCCCGATGGCTCTGGAGCACGATGTGGTGCCCGGCGGATGGACCGCGGTCGAGTTAGGTGGGCCACCGCGAAATGGCCGAACCCATCTTCGCCCAGCGTCACGTGCCGGTTGAAGCCGCACCGGCGCGCGCGGCCGGAGCCGTTTCGCCCTCTGGCCTTCGCCACCGGTGACGCCTGGCCTGGCGACAT
>JAGWQP010000379.1 GCA_028876805.1 Acidobacteriota bacterium
GCCGACATCCCCTCCGGCGGCCCGAGCCGCGTGATGGACCGAGCGTGGAGGAAAGAGGCGGGCTGTGCGGAAGGAGCTGACCTGCCATGCCACACCTTATCAGCAAGCCATGACGACCGCGACGGCACGCCTGCGGGCAGGCGACGCGGTCCGTTCCGAATCCGAGCAAGGCGCGGGCCCTGTCGACGCGCTGGCGCGCGCGCTGCGGCAATGCCTGTTTGCGCTCTACCCGGCGATTACAGAGATTCGCCTGAGGGATTACCGCGTGCACACAATCGAGCCGGCACACGGCGGCGCCTCGCGGGTCCGGGTCGCCATCGACTGGTCCGAGTCCGGTAAACGGTGGACCACTGCGGGGGTTTCCGCGGACTTGGTGGAGGCCGCCTGGCTGGCACTCGTGGGCGGCTTCCAGCTGGCGCTGATGCGGGTGGCGGGACGTGGACTCGCGACGCTCCCCTCGACCACCGACATGTCGTGGGCCGTATAGCTCAACCGGCGTCTATCTTTCGATGCGCACGCGTTCAGGAGCCATTTCGTAGCCCTCATCCTTGGTTGTTTGGACGACCCAGGCGCGAAGCAAGTCATCGCCGGCATTCTGCGGCATCGATTTATCAGACCAACGGCGGATCACCTCGGCTCCCACTTTGATACTGGTCATCCAAATCTTCTTCTTCGTGTCCCAATTTACGGAGGCGCTCTCGGCGGTGAGGGTCACGTCTTGTTCCCCCTTTTCGGCTTCATTGTAGCGCCGCTCTGGCGGCGGTTCTTGGCGCGGGTGGCGGGCCCTGTCCCGGCAGCCGCGCGGGGATTGAAGGGCGCGGAAACGCAAAAATGGAGGCAACACGGGCCACTGTTGTGCCCGTGCTGCCTCGCACGATACAGGATACCAAGGTGGCTTACTCCGGATCAGAACTAGCCACGGTGACTGGCGCCGGAGAAGCTCGCTTGGCGATCAGTTCCTTCTCGACGCGCGACTTCGGCAGCTCCCATCCGTGGTTGGTGTCCGACAATCGGGACAGAAAGTAGCGGTCTCCGTACCGGTTGAACGTTACGACGGCGTTGGATTGCTTACCCTTAGCCTGGGACGCTTGAGCTATGACCACCTGCGATGATCGACCGTCACGGCTTCGGATCGCCAGGACTTGGGGTGCCACGGCCGCCACACGATATTCTCCCGAAGCAAAATTCTTATTACCGACAGTGAAATCGAATGGAGCCGTGAACTGGATTGGGCCTTGCGCCAACAGACTCAAGGGTCCAATGGCGGCGCTGACGCTGAGCGTGATCAGCGTTCGGACGATAGAGGTTTTCATTCAGAATCTCCCTTCTGCTTGCCCGTTTTCTCCGACCACGGGCTCGACACTCGGGTAAGCGCGATCGCTCAGGAAAGTCCGCCACGGCCAGCGAGGCGCGGCGGATGGATTGCTTCTGGGTCATATCAAGTTATTTGGGGTTGATAGACGAGGTTGATAGACAACGTCGCCCAAGCCGCGAATGCCAAAGGGCTTGGGCGGAATTCGGCCAGGTTCGAGCTGCTGCAAATCGGTGGGGGGCCGTCAGTCTGACGTCGACTGCAGGGTGGACCCCACGAACGGGTAGCCGATCCCGGCCGTCCAGCGCGGCCGGGCTGGGGGGTAAGTCCCGGTCGCCCGCACGACCTTGTCGCGGCGCCCGGGCAGAACCCTGGCTCTCAACGCGCATCAACGAGTTGTCGAAGCCGTGAGGGGAAATCGTTCAGGGTCTTCGTAGCGGGCCTAGAAACCGATCCCGCGCCCTGACCGTAGTTCCGCGCGAGCGGCAGCGCCAGAATGTCGTTGGATTTGACTTCAGTATATCGAGCGCCGCGCTAAAATTGTTCTCGACGCATGACCACCTTCACAATCGCGGTAATCGCCGGGGACGGCGTGGGCACCGAAGTCATTCCGCAAGGCAAGCGGGTCCTCGAACAGATTGGCCGCAAACACCGCGTCAATTTCGCCTTCCAGGATTTTGACTGGGGTGCCGAACACTACTTCCGCTGGGGCCGCATGATGCCGGCGGGCGCTATCGACCTGCTGCAACCGTGCGACGCGATCTACCTCGGCGCCGTCGGGCATCCCGAGATTCCCGATCACACCACCCTCAATGGCCTGTTGCTGCCCATCCGTCGGGCGTTCGATCAATATGCCAATGTGCGGCCTGCCTATCTTTATCCGGGCGTCTGTTCTCCGCTGGCTGGCCGCAAGGGTGGGGAGATCGATTTCGTGGTGGTGCGCGAGAACACCGAAGGCGAATACGCGCAGGTGGGAGGGTTCGTGTATCAGCACCAGCCCGAGGAGGTTGCCGTCCAGACCTCGATCTTCACTCGCCGGGGCATCGAGCGCGTCGTGAAGGTCGCCTTCGAACTGGCCGCCAAGCGCAACCGGAAGAAGCGGGTCACCTCCATCACTAAGTCCAATGCGCAAGGCTTCAGCATGGTGCTGTGGGACCGGACATTCCAGGAGGTGGCCGCTCAGTTTCCCGACATCGAGACGGAATCGCTGCTGGTGGACGCTGCGGCCATGAATTTTGTCCGCCGCCCCGAAAGCTTCGACGTGGTGGTGGGCTCGAATCTGTTTGCCGACATACTGAGCGACCTGGCGGCCGCGATCATCGGGAGCATGGGCTTGGCGGCCAGCGCCAATCTCGATCCGCAGCGGCGGTTCCCTTCGATGTTCGAGCCGGTTCATGGTTCGGCGCCGGACATCGCCGGCAAGGGTATCGTCAACCCGCTGGCGGCCATCCTGACGGCGGGTATGATGCTCGAGCACCTGCAAATGACGGCTGCCGCGCAAGAACTGGAGGCCGCGGTGGCTGCCGTGCTGGCGGAAGGCAAAGTCCGCACGCCCGATCTGGGCGGCTCGAACCGCACTGAAGAAGTCACCAACGCGGTGCTGGCGAGACTGGCTTAGTGGTCGAGCGCGAACGCACCGGGCGACACGCGTTTCTGGTAGCGGCCGGCATTCTGCTGACGCGCCTGTTCGGGCTGGTTCGCACCTCCGTGTTTTCCCACTACTTCGGCTTGCTCACCGATCCCGCCGACGCATTCAATTCGGCATTCCGCATCCCCAACTTTCTCCAGACCTTATTTGGCGAAGGCGTGCTCTCTGCCTCGTTTATCCCGGTGTATTCGCGGCTGCTGGCGGCGAAAGACGAGGAGGAAGCCGGCCGCGTGGCCGGCGCTGTGGCGGCGCTGCTCGGTCTGACGCTGTCGGTGTTCGTGCTAGCCGGCGTGCTGGCCACGCCCTTGTTCATCGAACTGGTTGCCGCCGGCTTCCGAGGGGCAAAGCGTGAGCTCGCCATCCGCTTGGCGCGGATCCTCTTTGTCGGAGCGGGCCTGCTGGTGATGTCTGCGTGGTGCCTGGGCATCCTGAACAGCCATCGCCGGTTCTTTCTTTCCTACAGCGCGCCAGTCGCCTGGAACCTCGTCATGATCGGGTCGATGGTGGCCTTCGCGCGCCGCGTGGATCTCTCATCACTGGCGGTGGTGCTCGCCTGGGGATCGGTGGCCGGCAGCGCGCTGCAGTTCGCGGTCCAGTTGCCCGCCGTGCTGGCACTGGTACGCCGCCTGCGCTTGCGGTGGGATCCGCAGTCGGCGCATCTCCGCCAGGTGGTGCGGAATTTTATCCCCGTTTTTTTCAGCCGGGGCGTGGTGCAGATCAGCGCTTACGTGGACATCTGGCTGGCAAGCTGGTTGCCTACCGGAGCGGTTACCGGCCTCAGCAACGCTCAGCTGCTGTATACGCTCCCGGTCAGCTTATTCGGAATGTCGGTATCGGCCGCGGAGTTACCCGCTATGTCGAGCGCCCTGGGCGGCGCCGCCGAAGTAGCCGAGTACGTGCGCGACCGGCTGAACCGCGGCCTGCGGCAAATCGCCTTCTTCATCGTGCCCTCAGCCATGGCGTTTTTGGCGCTCGGCGACGTCATCGCCGGCGCGCTGTTTCAAACCGGACGTTTCACTCACGAGAATGCCGTGTACGTATGGGGCATCCTGGCGGGCTCCGCGATTGGCCTGCTGGCTTCGACGCTCGGTCGCTTGTACTCGTCCACCTATTACGCGTTGCGTGACACGCGGACGCCGCTGCGCTACGCCATCGTCCGCGTGACCCTTACGACTGCCCTGGGCTACTTGTGCGCCCTGCCCCTGCCGGTGTGGCTCGGCATCGAGCCCCGTTGGGGTGTCGCGGGGCTGACGGCTTCGGCCGGCATCGCGGGCTGGGTGGAATTCACCCTGCTTCGCCGGACGCTGAATGCGCGCATCGGCCGCACCGGCCTGCCGGCTGCGCTGACGGCGAAGCTGTGGATCTCGGCCACCGCCGGCGCTGCCGCCGCGTGGGGCATGAAGCTCGGAATCGGCGTGCAAATCGCCGCGCGGCATCCGAGGCCCGCGGCCGCTGCGATCCTGGCCCTGTATGGGATTCTCTTTTTTGGCGTCGCGTACCTGTTGGGCGTTCAGGAGTGCGGCCAAGCCCTTCGCCGGTTCCGGCGATAAGGAATGGCAGAATCGCTACACCGTAGCGCGTTTGAACGGGAACTCAAACACTTGTCCGTGGAAAAACCGTCTTTCGGAGCGGTTTTACCCTTTCAAGTCCCGGAAAGCTTCCTCGATCGCTCGCTTGGCCTCCGGCGTCGGCACGCTCAGAGGCAAGCGAGGCGGTCCGCCATAGTAGCCGTTCAGATCCATGGCGTGTTTCAATCCGGGAATTCCGTATTTGGCGGTCATCGCCGACGCACGACCGACGCGGTTCTGCCAGTCGCGCGCAGCTTCTTCTTCGCGTGTGCGGTAGGCCTCCCAAATCGCAATGGTGGCATACGGAGCGGCGTTGGCAAACGCGAGGATGCCGCCCGACGCGCCCATGAGCAGTGACGGCAGCAAGGCGGGCGCCGACCCGACCAACACCTGGAATCCGTCGCGGGCATCCCGGACGATGTCCATCACCCTCTGAATGTTGCCGGAACTATCTTTGATCCCGAGGATATTGGGGTGCTCCGAGAGCGCCGCGACGGCTTCGGCGGGCAGGTCCACGCCGGTCATCTGCGGCCAGTTGTAGATCAGCACCGGGATCTTGGTCTGGTCGGCCACCGAGCGGAAGTACAGCATTTGGGTGGCTGGCTGGGTCATTTGGTTCTTGAAGTAATGCGGCGTACGGATTAGGGCCGCATGATAGCCCATCTCGGCTGCGCGGTTCGCAAGACAGACGGTCTGTTTGACGCTCTCCACGCCGGCGCCAACGATCAGCAGTTTCTCCGGCGCGGCGTACTTCGCCACCAGCTCCCAGAGTGTGAACTTCTCGTCCGTGCTGAGAAATACATCTTCACCCGTCGACCCGCATACGATGTAGCCCGAGAGCGTGGTCTTGTTCCACTGCTCAACGTTGTGCTGCACTTTGGTGACGTAGAGATTGCCGGCGTGATCGAACGGAGTTGTGATTGGCGGGTAAATGCCTTGTAGTTTCATGGCGAAGGATCAAATCTCACAATAGCACTAATGCTCTAGGTCGAATTCCGGCGTAAGCGTTTCCTGGAAGCCGGGGCGTGATGATTTTGGTGTCTTTTTTCACTGAAAACTGGACCGAGAATTGCAGCCACACCGCCCATGCTGCCAGCCAGACCGCTACCTATCAAACTGAGTAGTCGGCACGAATCAGGCCGCC
>JAGWQP010000380.1 GCA_028876805.1 Acidobacteriota bacterium
CCATCCGTATCTCATGAATGGCGGTGGCGCCACGGTCACCAACAGCCTTGGGAAAACCTTCTTTGAGAGAAAGGGTGTGGCTGTCGATTCGGAAGGCAGGATCGTCGGTCCCGCATTCCTCACCACGTTGAACGCGCTGCGTGCGCTCCAGACTTTCGACGACCAAAAGCAAGGCACGCTCGACGCGATGGCGTACCTGGATAGCCTGGGCCTGACCACCAGCGTCGACATGGGGGCGTTCGCGCTGCCCGGCTCGCCGGACCTCGAAGACGAGGCGGCTGCCGATACCGTGGAAAGCCTGAATCCGTGGACCATGTACGACGCCTTTCTGGCCTTGCACCGGGAAAACAAGATGACCCACCGGCTGCGGATCTTTTTCCTCACGCAGGACACGCGCCCGGATCTGCCCATCTTGAAGCAGCGGCTGCTGAACGCCATTCCCGATTTCGGCGACGACATGATGAAGATCTCCGGCATCGGCGAGTTTGCCACGGCCTGGCGCTTCGAGCGAGGAACGCCGCCGGCCAACTACGAGGCCGCCCTCGAGCTGATCGCAAAGCGGGGATGGGCATTCCAGCAACACAGCCTTTCGCTCAACCAAGACCAGTTCACCCTAACCACATTCGAGAAGGTGAACGCTGTCACACCGATCGCTCCGTTACATTGGTCCATTGCCCACGTCCCCAAAATCGACCGGCCGACGCTCGACCGCCTGAAGACCATCGGCGCCGGGGTGGCCCTTCACGGCTGGCTGTATTTGTCGGGCACTCCGGCCAACAGCGGCCCGCCATACCGGACGATTTTGGACAGCGGAGTCCATGCGGGTGCGGGCTCCGATGCGGCGGCGATCTCCGTATTCAATCCGTGGCTGATCATCTATTACATGGTGACCGGCAAGAACTCCGCCGGAGAAACGATCAATCCCGGACAGCAGATCACGCGGATCGAAGCCCTGCGCCTCTACACCGCGGACAACGGATGGTACACGCACGAACAGGACCAGCTCGGAACCATCGAGCCCGGAAAACTAGGCGATCTGGTGGTGCTCAACGCCGATTACTTCGACGCCAACGAGGTTTCCGACGAGCGCATCAAGAAGTTGAAATCGGTGCTCACGGTGATTGGCGGCAGAATTGTCTACGACCAGTTGCGGAAAGGCCCGGTCCCGATCGTCCCCTAACGATGGCATCAGGCTCCGCCTTGTGGGCTGCGTGAAGGGCGGCTCATGGAGTGTCGAACACCCGGGGCCGTTCTCGGCTCGCGCGGAGGCGCCGTGCGTCGCCAGATCCGGCTCGGCCTCCGGGAGCGTGGTATATCAAGCTAGGGGACTGATGCGACGATACCTTTCCTTAGTGCTAGCAGCAGCGGCTGGTAGCGGGGTGGCGGCCGGCGTGGACGGCTGCGATGGCGCGCGGGACCTGCGATTGGTCAATGGCAAGATCCACACCATGGACCAGGGAAACTCCGTCGTCTCCTCGGTCGCGATCGAGAACGGACTCTTCGTAGCCAGAGGCCGGCCACTCAGCCCGTGCACGAAAACATTCGACCTCGGCGGACGCACGGCGGTCCCCGGACTGATCGACAATCACAACCATATCGTGCTGCTCGGCCTGCGTCCGGGCTATGACACTCGGCTCGAGACTGCCGCCTCCGTGGCTGATGTGCAGGCGCTGCTCAAGGCCCGCGCCCATACCGTGCCCGCCGGGGCGTTTTTGACGGCCATGGGAGGCTGGAACGCCGCGCAGTTTGCCGAAAAGCGTCTCCCCACGCTGGCCGAACTGGACCTGGCTGTCGCGGATCACCCGGTCCTGCTCTTCCAGGCCTTCACGGGACCGGGGGCTACCAACAGCGCCGGTAAGGCCTTTTTCACCGGTAAGGGCGTGGCTGTCGGCGAGACTGGCGTGATTGCCCCCAACGCCCCATCACTTGCCGCGTTGAATGCCTTGCGCGCCCTCGAGACTTTTGAAGACCAGAAGCGCGGGACGGCGGATGCCATGGCTTACGCCGCGAGCGTGGGCGTCACCACCAGCGTGGACATGGGCGCATTTGTCATTCCAGGCACAGCGGACGCCCAGGATTCATTCCTTTTCGACGGCCTCGCGAGCGCCGACCCTTTCCACATGTACGACGCTTTGCTGGCGCTTCACCGTGAACACAACTTGACCACGCGCCTGCGCCTGTTTCTGCTCAGCATGGACACTGAGCCGGGTGTTCCGTTGCTGATGAAGCGCCTGCTGAACGCCTTTCCGGAGTTTGGCGACGACCTGCTGCGGATCTCCGGAATCGGTGAGTTTGCCACCGGGTGGCCCCTGTTCGGGCGGGCCGAGCCGCCGGGTAACTACCTGGACGCGCTCCAACTGATCGCCCGGCATGGATGGACGTTCCAGCAGCACAGCCTGTCGGCGCCCGAGGATCAGTTTACCGTCAGCACGTTTGAAAGGGTCAACGCTCGAACTCCGATCGCAGCTCTGCACTGGTCGATCGCGCACGCACCGCGCATCGACCAGTCAACGCTCGAACGCCTGAAGGCGATGGGCGCCGGCATTGCGGTTCATCCGTTCGAATACCTGGCCGGAGCGCCGGGAAGCGGCCCGCCCCTGCGCACGATCGTCGCCAGCGGCATCCACGTGGGAGCTGGTACCGATTCGGCCCAGATTTCAACACTCGATCCGTGGCTCCTCGTTTATTACATGGTCACGGGCAAGAACGCCGCCGGCCTCCTGATCAATGACAAGCAGCAGCTGACGCGCATCGAAGCCCTCCGCCTCTATACCGCGGCAAACGGCTGGTTCCTACACGAAGAAGACAAGCTGGGTTCGATCGAGCCGGGTAAGCTCGGCGATGTTGTGGTGCTGAGCGACGATTTTTTCGATTCGACGAAGGTTCCCGATGAGGGCATCAAGCGTTTGAAGTCGGTGCTTACCGTTGTAGATGGGAAGGCAGTCTACAACCAACTGCGCTCGCCTAACATTTTGAGGAACAATCGGTGATACCCGAACGTATGGCTTCTCAAAAGGAGATGGCATGAACAGGAGGTGGGTGCCTCTGCTCGCGGTGTGTCTGGCTGGATGCGTAATCGAACGTCCTGGACCGACCCAGCACGATTTCCAGACCGTTGAACGGGACAGTTCCGAACTGGTTCGCGTGA
>JAGWQP010000381.1 GCA_028876805.1 Acidobacteriota bacterium
GCCGCCCCCTCGATTCCTCGCTCGACATCCGCGCCGAGGCTTCCGGCCAGCACAGCGTCGACTATGGGGTGCGCCTGGTCAAGATCGGCGATCTCGAGCGCAGCCGCAATAACTTCACTGAAGCCGATTCTACGGCAAGTCGGATAAAGCCAGGGCGGAATGGTTTAACCTATTCTTTCAGACAGCCATGAGTGCACGAAAGGTTGGCGCGTTGCCAGTCTACCCGCCGGAGATGCGGGATTCGATTCTCAAAGCGATTGCCGAAGCCCCGGGGCCGGTTCCCGTCAAGGATCTCGGCACGCTATCGGAACTGGGCCGCAAAGTGCCTGGCACGCACGTACAGGGTTTGCTGGCGGATGATTTGAATTCCGGCAAGGTGTTCCAGTGGGGTGACAGCAATAAGCCGGCGCTCTGGAGTCGGAGTCCGAAAATCGAGGCGCGGCAACGGATTTTGAAGATTGCGGCGGAGAAGGTGCTAACCCCTCGTAAACTTAGCGCCGAGGCGGTGGGAGGCAAGCCAAAACTCAACCTCAACGTTGTCAGAGCAGTTCAGGAGGAATTAATCGGGAGCGGTCTGCTACGGGAAGTACCCGCGGCCCCGCGATCGACGACTGAGCGCTTGATCAACGCGGGCCATCCCGAAATTTTGGAACCCGAGATCTCGCGCTTGATCGAGGTGCTGTTTGCGAAATACGGGGTAATACGGTCTCCCGAGCGAATACGGGCTCTGCTCGCCGCGGACGCAACGCAACCGACGCACGAACCAGCGCTAGCGCGCGCAGATGATGAGGAGATCATCAGGGAGGCAGCAGAGAAGATCTTCGCGGCCATGAACCGAGTCGCCTTCGCGCCTGGAACCACCGTGACGTTTTATCGTTTGCGGCAGCAGGGGGAACTGGCGGATATCCCGAAACCCGTCTTTGACCGGGCTGCGCTGCTCTTGCAAAAGGAACGCAGGGCGCTGCTCAGCATTCACGACCATGCGGCAGCGCTTTCCCCGGAAGAGCGGGAGGGGTTTGTTACCGACGGTTTGGGGAAGTATTATGTCTCCATCTACGCCAGATAGAGCCAAAACGCACATCCCGTTTCAGCCGAATCCATTCGGCAGCGCGGCATTCGAGTCGCCCTGGGCCGGCGAACTGACCGACGTTCCCGCCATCAATGACAAGCCGTTCCGGCTAATCCTTACCGCCCTTCGACAGATGCGCGCAGGGGCTAAGGGCACGTCCATAGTCCTGACCGGAGATCCCGGCAGCGGCAAGACCCACCTGCTGGGCCGCCTGAGCAGGCGACTCTGGCAGGACGAACGCGAAGGCAACCGGAGCAGCTTCTACGTTTACGTGCGATGCAATGCGAGCGCCGGGACTCTGTGGCGCCATCTGCGGCACGCGCTCGCCTCCGACCTGCTCCGGGGGCCGGAAGGCTCCCAATTGCGCGCCGCCTTTCAGAGCGATTCCAAGCGGCTGGAAAACGTTAACCATGGCGGCGTTCGCCTCGTACTGGAATGCCTGCGAGACGGCCGGCATTTTCACGCCGCGGCTGCATGGCTCCGCGGAGAGCTTTTGGGCGACGCGGACCTCGCGGCGCTTGGCCTAGGCATTGATAAGGAGGACGAAGATCACGGCCGGGAAAGAGATGCGAAGCTGGTAGTTGATGCGATCTTGAGCTTTCTCGCACCTACGCCTGTGGTTCTGTGCTTCGATCAGGTGGAGGCGCTGGAAACGTATCGGGGTGAAACAGCGGGCTATCACGCAATGGCCCAGTTGATATCGGCGCTGAACGATGGCCACAATCATCTCCTTCTCATTTCCTGCCTCGTCTCGGCGTTCGAAAAGAGATTGGACGAATTATCGAACGGTGCAGACAAGGATCGGTGGCTGCGCCACAAGGACACCCTGCGGCCGATCGACTTGGAACGGGCCGCACAACTGGTCAGGACGCGGCTCGACAACGCAAGTCAGTTGAAGGCGCTGAGGCTCGCGCACAGCGGAGACCCGTGGTGGCCGCTGGACGCCGCTTTGCTCCAACCGCTCTTTGCGGAGACGGGCTTGTGTCTTCCCCGGACGCTGATTCGCGCCTGTGAGCGGCAGTTTGCGGAACTGCTGATCGACGAAGGACTTCTTCCGCCGCCCAAGAGTCTGGAGGCGCTTCTCCGGGACGAATACGCCAGTAATCTGCTCGAGGCGCGGCGGACGGTCGCGCGGCAATGCATTGGTAAGACGCTCAGCGACTGCCTTCCGTGGCTGCTGCAGAACAGCCGGCTCATACCGCTCGGGCAGGATGAGGAGCGCTCACGGTATGCGCATCAAGCCTGGCGGGGCGCGGGCGGGGATATGGCCTTGGCTTTCTGCGATGGAGGAGGAGTTACGCTAACGAACCAACTGAAACGGATCGACAGCCATTGGACTCCTCAAACGATGAAGCTCACGATCCTTCGCGACGCAGGGATCAACCCCGGCGAGAAAGGGGCGCTCCTGCTGGAGCGGTTGAAGCAACGGGGCGCGCGGGAGGTGCATCCGCTGCCGGAAGCGCTCGCGGCGCTGCAAGCGATTCGCAACCTGACATCCACGGCGCGTTCGGGCGAGTTGTTTCTGGGAGATCAAAAGGTGGACGAACTGGCGGTGACGGACTGGGCACTCGCGAATCTTCCTCTGCAGGTGACCGAATTGCGTTCTGCCCTGCTCATTCGGCTCCCGGAGGTACAGCCATACGACAGTGCCGTCGTGAACTATCACACTTTCCCCAAACTGCGGATCATCGACTGGAATCACGCCCTCGACGCGATACCGATTCGGAGCCTTACTTCCTGTCACTCGCCATTATTCCGTCCGCGCCCAAACCCTCACGCTGCGATACGTTCATAGCGGTGGTGTAGCGCTCCAAGTTGGGAGATTTGAACAATCCGCCCGGCACCTGTCCGTAGACAGAACTCCGTCGTGCGTTAAATGAATGGCTTGCGGGGGAGGGTGATCGACAAACGCCGCGGCCTCACGGCGTGTTAAAACGGCTGATCGTGGTGTCATTCGTACTCGCATTCCTTGCCGCCGCCCGCGTCTTCTTGCGCGGCCGCGCCGACACGGCGCTCGAAGTACTCGCCCTCCGCCAGCAGGTGGCTGTCCTCAAACGGAGACGGCCCAGGCCGCCCTTGAGCGCTCTGGATCGGCTCTTCTGGACCGTCTTGCGGGAGACGTGGGCTCGCTGGGAGGATGTCCTCGTCATCGTGAAGCCGGAGACAGTCGTCAAGTGGCATCGCGCCGGGTTCCGACTGTACTGGCGTTGGAAGTCCCGGTCCCGCGGCGGGCGGCCGCGGATCGCTGAGGAAATCCGTGTCCTGATTCGGCGACTGGCGCAAGAGAACCCCGACTGGGGCGCGCCGAAGATCCACGGCGAGCTTCAGAAGCTCGGCTTCGTCGTATCCGAAAGGACCATCGCACGCTATTTGCGGCGCATTCAGAGGCGGGGCGATCCCGGCAAAAAGTGGCTTGCGTTTCTTCGCAACCACCGCGAAGCCATCGTCGCTTTCGACCTGTTCACCGTGCCTACGGCGACGTTCCGGATATTGTACTGCTTTTTTGTGATCGAGCACGCCCGCCGCAGGATCCTGCACTTCAACGTCACGCCACACCCGTCGGCCGACTGGGTGGTGCAGCAGTTACGCGAGGCGTTTCCGGAGGCGGCCCCTATCGTTATGTGATCCTGGACCGTGATTCGATCTTCGACGCCAACGTTGTCGCTTTCCTGAAGGCAACCGGGCTGAGGCCGAAACGAACGGGCGCCAGGCGCCCTGGCAAAACGGAACCGCGGAAAGATGGATCGGAAGTTGCCGCCGCGAGATGCTCGATCACGTCATCGCGCTGAATGAGCGGCACCTGCGCCGCTTGATCGGTGATTACATCCACTATCATGAACAAGATCGGATTCACGATTCCCTGGACAAGGACACCCCCAATCGACGGCCGGTTGAGCCAAAGCCGGCGACCTGCGCCGGTGTGATTTCGTTGCCGCGGTTGGGCGGGCTGCAGCATCGGTATGTGTGGCGCCAGGCGGCATAGAACACGGACGACGCGGCCCAACTACCCAGTATGCTGACCACGGCCGCGCGGATTAAACCCTACGGTGCGGTTTCCGCAAC
>JAGWQP010000382.1 GCA_028876805.1 Acidobacteriota bacterium
CTACGGTGTGCTCGCCGGCTCGGTAGCGCGGCGCACTCGCGAGATCGGAATCCGGGCGGCGCTGGGAGCAACCGACTGGCACCACCTGCGGCTGGTTCTCGGTGGCGGGCTGTTGCTGACGGGAGCGGGCGTTATTGTGGGCTTCGCCCTTTCGCTGGCGATCCTGCGGGTCCTGGCCAGCCTCTTATTCGGAGTCGGCCCGCACGACCCATGGACCCTGGCGCTCGTGGGGGCGGTGCTGATGTTGGTGTCAGCCGTAGCCTGTTACGCGCCTGCGCGCCGCGCGATGAAGATTGATCCTGCGGCGGCGCTGCGGCACGAATGAAGGCCGGGAACTGGAGGTGTTCGCCGGATTGCGAACCGACGGGCGTCGGCGACTACAATCAACTGGGGCTGCCGAAAGTAGCGCTCTACTAAGATACCTTGGGGCTTTACGCGTCGAGAGACAGGGCTCCTCGACAGCGTCCAGCACGGCGCGTGGCAGATTTGCGTCATGGGCACTGGCTATCAAAGGCTTACTCGCGGCGAAGGCCGGCACGATGACGGGGTCTGGCACGGCCGGTTCTCGATCGGCCGGCACTTAACTCCTTCAATCGTGACCCTGAGGCTTGTATTCGAACGGATCGACGTCCCGCTGTTCGAGGCCCTCGGAGCGGAGCTCGGTGCCAAACCAGCGGATGGAGCGGTCCTGGAGCGCAAAGCGGCGCTCGTGGCCGCTGGCGGGGTCCCGCGCCCATTGTTCCGAAGCCCGATCCGGACGATTGCCACGCGCACCGCGACACCCTTGATTTCAGGCGGCGCCATGAAAGGGAGCACTGACTGGCTGGATCCCGAGGAGCCGAGCCGTTGGTTGCCAGCGTTTCTCAAGCGATGGATTTTGCGGCCTCGAAAACCTCGAAGCGTCCCTGGTAGCGCTCCGACCGGATCTGGCAGCGCTTCCGGGGTTCGTGAAGGATCTGGCTCGTGGGCGCGAAAAAGGGCCTGGGGCCAGCCCGGGAATCAGAAGCGGAATTCGTGTTGTGCGGGATGGTTCCAACGGTGCCGTCATCCCACTACCGGGGCGGGAGGAATTGGCCGGAGACATGCAGCTGAATCGGGGCGCCGGCGGGTTTCGCTGGATTCAGATACCATAGTTCTTTCATGGGAGTTCGTGCGATGAGACACAAGAGCACAGGTGTGATCTGTGGCAACGGGAAGATCCTCTCTGTTTTGACCGGCATCGGGCTGGCGTTGGCGCCAGGGATCTGCCAGGCCCAAGCGACGTATAACATTTCGACCATCGCGGGCACGCCGGGGACCGGCGGCTACTCGGGCGATGGAAGTCCAGCCAACACCGCCCAACTGAACGGCCCCTGCGCTCTGGCCGTGGATAATGCGGGGAACCTGTACATCGCTGACAGCCTGAACTTCCGCGTGCGCGAAATGGCGATCGGCGGCAACATCAACACGGTCGTGGGCACCGGAACCGCGGGCGACACGACCGGCACCGCCACCTCCTCCCAGATTCGAAACGCGTGCGGCCTGTTGCTGGACCGCTCGGGCAATCTCTACGTTGCCGACACCACGAACCACGAGGTCAAGAAGGTTTCGGGTGGAGCGCTGTCGACGATCGCCGGCACGGGCACGGCCGGGTACAGCCTCGACGGGAATCCGGCCGTCAAGGCGCAATTGAACAATCCGACGGGTTTGGCGTTGAACGCCGCCGGGGTGTTGTATATCGCGGATACCTACAATCAGCGCGTGCGCCACATCGATACCAGCGGCATCATCAACGTGGTCGTGAACTTCACTGGAACTCAAGGCTATCTCGGAGACGGCGGAGCCGCGATAGCCGCCGAATTGAACAATCCGCAGGGTCTGGCCATGGATGCGGCTGGCAACCTTTATATTGCTGACACCGACAATGGAGTAATCCGTAAAGTCCCGCCGGACTTCAGCACGATCTCGACGGTCGCCGGCAACGGCACGAACGGATACTCCGGCGATGGCGGCCCGGCGACCCAGGCTCAGCTCAACAACCCGAAAGACGTCGCCGTGGACGCTGCTGGGAACCTGTACATTGCGGA
>JAGWQP010000383.1 GCA_028876805.1 Acidobacteriota bacterium
GCAGGGAGGAAGCCTGGCTCAAGTGGCTCCCCAGATGGGTGTGTTGGGAGCGTGGCTGGTGCTGTGTTTTACGCTGGCGCTAAAGCTGTTCCGTTGGCGGTAAAGAAGCCGTTGGCACGGATTGCTTAGTCAACAAACCCGAAGGGTTGATGACGTATCGTAATGCGTCGCGATCTTCTCCCCGACTGGCTGGATCGCTACCTCGGGCCAGTGCGACTCAAGTAAGTGTACTCCGCAACACCGCTCAGGGTTCCCACGCCGAGCGGACTACTTCTGTATTGCCGGAATCGGAGTTCTGGTGGTTTGCGGCGGACTGAGGGAAGGAAAACGGCGGCGAGAGAAAAAACTGGCATGACCCACGTCGCTCCGAGCGGATGGTCGGCAAACCGTACGGAGGTGGGGATGCAACCGGTCGCGCCAGACCATTCTCCGTATGGCGCGTTATCCGCCCGCGGCATCTCAATTGCAACCGCGAAGACCTCGGTAAACGCTGGCCGACATAGAAGGACCTATCGACAAGAGCCTGGGCACAAAGGAGCGTTGGCGGTGCGCTTAAGGAAGCTCGCCATCGACGGCGAGAAGACGCTCCAGGGGGTCGCAGAACTTGCGTACCAGCAGAGCTTCCAGGTGTAGTGCTTTCAGCGTTTGAGCACCGCCTTGACCGGACCGCCCGAACCTATCTCTCGTTCATCGGCGCGCCGGAGTCGGACCGCCTGCCGTAGGGATACCGCGTGCCGAGAGCCATCGGGAATACCAAGCGCGCTACATCGGCGAGGTGCGGCGCCGTGACGCGAGGAGTCCTGAGGCCGTGCCGAGGTCGAGATCCACCACGAGGAGGCTAGCTCCGGGGCGCGCATTGATGTAGGATGTCATCATGTCGTCCAACCGGAGCAATCGCATGAATGTCCGCCACCTCGTGCCGTCCGTGAGCCGCCGGCTCCTGTCCATGGGATCCCTCATGTTGGCGGCCGGCCTGCAGCAGCCGGTTCACGCGTCAGACGTAGACCTCTCGAAGTTCAGGCGCATCGAGCCGCAGTACATCGCGGCGCTGGGAGACCCCGGGGCCACCTCCGGCAACGGCGCGCAATCATGGGGCCTCTGGAGCCAGGACCCGGGCCCGCGCGGTTGCAAGCTGGACCGCTACGATCAATTGAAGGCGGCCGGGGGCGTGGCGCCGTCACAGTGGAAATTCGACGCTGCGGACTGGTGGCTGGAGGAACACGGCTTGATCATGGAGAAGCCGACCTTTCCGCTGCCCCCTGGGAAATACCTCGTCACGGGCGACCGCAAGGTGACGACCGTGCTGACAATTCAGCCCAAGGACAAGGACGGCAATCAGCGGTGGGAACTCGCCGACGGCGCGACCCTCTACGATGTCACCCATCTCGGATGCCGCTCCGCACGCTACACGCCGGCGACGGCTAACAACTCGTGCTCGCCCGCGAACGTTCGGACCACGGGTTTTCCGGTGAATCCAGGGGCGGCCATGCCTGTCGTGAACGGCTGCCGCAAGCAGGACTACGCGGTTCTCATCGTCGTTGGGCTGCCCGCCACTCACTGAGTGGCCGCACGCAGGGCGCGACCGCTCGCCACGTGACCACGCCGACACCCGAACGCTACTTCTCCACCGAGTGGCCGGAGCGCCTCTAGAACAGATTCATAGCGGAAGGATCAGACTATTGCTCCCGAGTAACGCCGTAGTGTTTACCGGGACCAGCGGGCGGATTGTCGGCGACTCGTATACTAGGAAGGAAACGGCATCGTCGACGGAAACACCCCAGTTTGGACTAGAACCTGATTGCAAAGGAATTAGCGATTTGTACTCAATTCCTAATCAACAGAATGAAACAGATACGGTTTGGCTTCCCACCCTGGACGCATTTAGAACTTTTGCGGCCATGTGTCCGCCTAGCGTGTTCGCGGCAAACGCCGGTAACCCTTAATGTGCGCTCGCCTCTTGCGATCAGGGCCGCACTCTAGATCGTGTACCCTCTAGAAGCCGAGTCCCGTCTCGCGCTATCCCAGCTTCGTAGGAGTGGCGCGTTTTCCGACCGGAGCTTTCCTGCGTGATGTTCTGCGCCACGTAGTCCACCACCTTGGCGGTCTTGTGCCGGCCATTGTCTCACCGGTATAATTGGCTACCTATGACGCGCTCATGCAAAGCTCCGCTCGCATTCGCCGCGATCGTAGCGGCCGGCCTGCTATGCTGGACGGCCCGCGCTCAAGCCCCGTTCGACAAACTGCAACGCGATCAGGCGCGCGCCATGCTCAAAGACGTCCACGACGCCTTAAAGAAAAACTATTTCGATCCCGATTTTCGCGGCGTCGATATTGAATCGCGTTTCAAGGTTGCGGACGCACAATTAGCGAAGGCCAATAGCCTCGGCGAAGCTTTCACCACGATCGCCGGCGTTCTGAATGAACTGCACGATTCTCATACGTTTTTCCTGCCCCCCTCGCGCAACGTGCATCGCGAATACGGCTTTGTCCAGCAAATGATCGGGGACCGCTGTTTCATCACGGCGGTTCGCCCCAATCGCGACGCCTCTGAGAAGCTGGCGCTGGGAGATGAAGTATTCGCGTGGGAAGGCAACGAGCCAACCCGCGACAACTTCAAGACTCTGGGTTACATCTTTAATACGCTGCTGTCTCTGCAGAAGACCACGTTGCGCATCAGAACCCCGAATGGCGAAGAGCGGCAAGTGGAATTAACGCCGAAAGTCATCCAGGAGAAGAAGGTCCTCGACATCCACAACGACAACGACCTCTGGAAGATGATCCGCGACGAAGAAAACGTCGAACACGAGTACCGCCAGCGCACCGTGGAAAGAGGCGACGCGCTGATGGTCTGGAAGATGCCCGAGTTCGATCTTTCCGATGACGAAGCCGACCGTTACCTGAAACAGGCCAGGAAATATTCAACCCTCGTCATGGATCTTCGCGGCAACCCTGGTGGACTGGTGAAAACCTTGGAGCGCATGGTGGGCGGAGTTATGGACCACAACGTCACCATCGCCAGCCGCACCGGCCGTAGACCTGGCCTGAAACCCACACTTGCCAAGTCGCTGGGCACGTACCCCGGCAAGCTGATCGTGCTCATCGATAGTCGGTCCGCATCCGCGGCCGAACTTTTCGCCCGCGTCGTGCAACTGGAGCATCGCGGGATCGTTCTGGGCGATCGCAGTGCGGGTGCCGTCATGGAGTCCAGGCGCTACGAGTTTCATCAGGGCGTGAACACGCAATTCTTCTACGGCGCTTCCATCACTGACGCCGATCTCACCATGTCCGATGGAAAGAGCCTGGAGCGCGCTGGAGTGAAGCCGGATGAGACGATCTTGCCCACTTCCGCCGATCTGGCCGCCGGCCGCGACCCGGTGTTGGCTCGCGCGGCGGAGATGGCCGGAGTCGGGTTGGACGCGGCTGCCGCTGGCAAGCTTTTCCCCATCGAGTGGCGGAAAGAATAGCTGTCACTGCCGGTACGGCAGGGCGTTTCGCATTCCTCTCCAGGTGTCACTCGCCGGGCCCAAATTGCACCAAACGCGAAAAGTGGAAGTCGGGTTCATCCCTCCCGGAAGAGACGCGAAGCGTCACCACCGATAGCCACGGGGAATACAAGATTGTAGATCTTCGACCGGGAACTTATAGCGTGACTTTTGCTCTGCCCCTGTACCTGGGCCAACAGCTTCGGTTTCTCCCAAAGCGGTCAGGCCAGCAATGACCGCGGGTATAGCGTACGTGCTTGCATATAATGTGGCAAAACCGCCGATCAAAATCGCACTGGTGCTGATATCGCGCCCCGCCCGATTTCCGGCCTCGAGTAGTGCACTGGCCACCTCAGGAC
>JAGWQP010000384.1 GCA_028876805.1 Acidobacteriota bacterium
GTGCCAGCGCGTAAAACGCTCCGCGCACCTTGAACGAGCCTGTCGGTAGTTCCGTCTCGAGCTTCAAATAAACGTTTTTCGCCGTGCGTTGGCCCAGAGACGGTGTCGCGATGAGCCGCGTCGGCGCAAAATATTTGGCCAGAAATTTCTGCGCCTCTCGAATGGTCACGAGGTTCGGTGCGATGTCGACGCCCGCCCCGGCACTCATCTCCTATCTCCTTTTGCGGCTCCCGCCGCTTGTAGGCGCAAGATCAAACGAGCGAACCCGTCAGCCAACGTCGCCACTTCCGGAAGCCTCAGCATCATAGCAGTATCCGATAAGCACTTCGCGGCCAGGAAACGAATCGATCGTCGGCTTCTAAGCTATTCTCTTTTCAACTCTTACGAACATCGCTCGCGACTTTCGGCATCGCGCCGGGTTTGACGTAATGGGTGGTCTCGAGTGGCCAAGAGCCTCCCTGAACGGAAACTGGAAAGCCAACAAACGCCAGAGAGGTGAAAAGCATGCGAATCGCGCGCTTCATTTTCTTGTTCGTCCTTGCCGCCGGAATTTTGGCGATGCCCGCTGGGTCCCAGGCGCAAGTTGCCGTAGGCGTCTCCATCCGCGTCGGTCCTCCCGCCTTGCCCGTCTATGCGCAACCTATTTGTCCCGGAGCAGGCTACATGTGGATTCCCGGTTACTGGGCTTACGGACCCGATGCGTACTTCTGGGTTCCTGGCACTTGGGTGCTCGCTCCCGAACCCGGCCTGCTCTGGACTCCCGGGTACTGGGGATTTAGCGAGGGTCTCTATGTATGGCACGGAGGCTACTGGGGACCAAGAGTCGGCTTCTACGGCGGCATTAACTACGGCTTCGGCTACACTGGCGTCGGTTTTGTCGGCGGCTACTGGCGCAGCGGGAATTACTATTACAACCGATCGGTGACCAACGTGAACGTCACCGTGATCCACAACACCTACAACACGACCGTGGTCAATAACAACACTACGATAAACCGCGTCAGCGTCAACGGTGGTCCCGGCGGAACCCCTGCGCAGCCCACGCGCGAGGAGATGGCCGCGGAACACGACCACCATGTCGCGATGACCGCAGAGCAGAACCGCCATTTCGAGGCTGCACGCGGTGATCGCAGCCTCCGGGCTTCGGAAAATCATGGTCGCCCGGAAGTCGCGGCAAGTCCGCGCTCCGGCGAGTTCCGCGGTGGCGGCGTCGAGCGCGCCAAAGACGCTATCATGAACCGCCCGCCCGAGAAGGGCAGCGATTCCAATCGCGCGGATAGGTCTCGCGACAACAACGGACGCATCCGGGACGACCGCCCGCCCTCAGCGCGCTCGTCGCGTGACGCCTCCTACAATTCCCGATTGGACGAGAAACATCAGCAACAAACCGACAAGATCGAGCGGCAACAGAACGCCGAGCGTCAAAAGCTTCAGCAGCGCCACGACCAGGAACGCCAGAACCTCGGCCGCCAGAATGCGAGCCAACAACGGCAGGACCAGATCCAGCGCCGCCAGCAGCAGCAAACGGACCAGATGAACCGTCGACACGAACAGCAATCACAAAAGCTGGAGCAACGCCAGCAGCACGAAAACCAAGGGCAAGAAGGCAAACCGCACAAATAGTGCGACGCAATCCGCCAGCGGGCGCACTCGCGCCAGACCGCAGAAAAGTTGCAGGCGGAGGCTATCTACTCGCTTCCGGCGTCAAGGGGCGATCGGCCCCCGCAAGCCACGTTCCTCTGGGGTTGGGCCGCCCCGGCGGCCCGGCCGCTCACCAACTGAACAGGGCATAACCTCCTTGACCCGCTTGTGCTGGGGGAAAGTAAGCTCCCGCTCCGCCGCCGCCGAACTGGCCGTTGGGCTGGAAGGCAAAGCCGGGTACCAGATAGCCGACCGCTCCGTTGTTGTAAGGAGAGTAGACGGTCGGAGCCGAAGGCCCGCCGTGGCTGATCGCAGCATTTGTGTCCGGCGCACCGCCAGCGGCGCCTGGAGCAGACATGCCGCACGTCGCACCCGCGGGAGGATAGGGCTGACCCGCACTGCCACCCCGGGCAACCGCAAGCACGTTATTGTTAGCGTCCAGGATTTCGGTGTCTCCCCCGTTGCCGCCAGCAGGAACCGCCGCGGTGCCGTCACTACCCCCGGCGCCCACGCTGATTGTCAAGATTTGGCCCTCCTGGACCGGCAAGATTGTACTCGTGTAGGCTCCGCCACCTCCGCCGCCTCCTCCATTACAGTGGACAACGGCTCCGCCTCCGCCGGCGCCATAGAGCACCACACTGAGCCGGCTGACGCCGGTTGGCACGACGAACGTGCCGGCGGCCTGGAATTCCTGTCCGCCATTAAGACCCGGTCCCGGAGGTCCAGCGGGACCCTGCGGTCCAGTTGGTCCCGTTGGTCCCGTTGGACCTGTTGAGCCGACAGGTCCCGCAGGGCCGACCGCACCTGTAGCTCCCGCCGCACCCGTGGCACCGGTGTCGCCCTTTGGGCCCTGTGGACCCGCAGACCCCTGTGGCCCGATCGGCCCCATCGCTCCAGCAGGCCCTTGCGGTCCTACGGGACCAGCAGGTCCCGCAGGGCCGACCGCACCTGTAGCTCCCGCCGCACCCGTGGCACCGGTGTCGCCCTTTGGCCCCTGTGGACCCGCAGACCCCTGTGGCCCGATCGGCCCCATCGCTCCAGCAGGCCCTTGCGGTCCTACGGGACCAAC
>JAGWQP010000385.1 GCA_028876805.1 Acidobacteriota bacterium
AGCCAAGCCCCGCTATTTGAGTTACGAAATTGAGAAGCCGCGAGTTTTCCCAGGTTTACCCGCGCCCAGGCCACGATGCGTTGCGAGACGTACATTAACAGTACCGGTTTTCAGGGCACGCCACTGAAGGTGCCGATTCCCAGCGCATGGAAGCTTATCGAGGGCCATTGGTATTGGTATGTGGACCAGAAGAAACCCCTTTTAGTCTGATGCACCGGGAATCGACCAAGGCTCCCATTGGCGCAGCCGGGAGCTCCAGCGTCGCGGCGGTAGCGGTACTCGGCCTGAAGGCGCAGGATTGGGGTAAAATCCGGCACCATCAGCATCCAGACGGATCAGACCAACCGAGTGATTCCGATTCAAGTCAAGATTGAGCAAAGGGCGCGGGAAGCCGGACCCGGACGGCGAATCCGATCTTCGCCGATCTAGCGACTTAGCGAGTTTGGCGCGGATCTTAGGTTCCATTTCCGCGTCTGCGCTGGTCGACGAAGCCCTGGACTTGGCGGCGGCACTCGCGGCGGTGGACCGCGGCGACTTCGCCGCCCCGGTCGAGCCCCAACCGGCTGCCACCATCCCCATCACGCCCGCCACGGTTCCGAGGCTGAGCCTAAACAGACACTTCGGCGGGAGCGGCGTGATTAGAGGGAATCTGTGCTAAAGTGAGGAGTTCTCAAGGCCTTTTCGGCTTCCGATGCCCGAACAAATCCTGCTCCAAGGGAAGATTCTGGGCACAGAAGAGTTCCTGTTGGCCGGGCCCGCCGAGGGACGTTCTGCGCGTTCCGCGGGAGAGGACCTCATGGCGGGCCGGTCGCAGTGGATCACGCTTCTGTGCGAAGTCCTGCCGCGGGCGCTGCTCGCCGAACTCGGCTTGGCCCGCATCCTGCTGGGGTCAAGTGGCGGCGGCCAGTTCCTGGTGGTGCTGCCGGGTGAGGCTCGGGAGGCGGCGGAGAATTTTCTTGAAGCTGCCGCCCGCCAGATCAGTGCGCTCAGCTCGGGACATGCCGGGCTGATCTGGGGTGTCACCGATAACCTGGGCGACTGGGCGGTGATCCGCAAGCGCCTGCAGGACGAGTTGCAGCGCAAGCGCAACGCGCCGCTCGCGGCAGCGCCGGAGGCAGCCTTCCGGCCGTTTGTTCCCGCCGGAAACGTGGACGCCGATTTCTACTTTGCCAAGGAATTGGGCGCCAGAGTGCGGGAAGCTGCTACCGTCGGCTGGTCGCCGGAGAACCCCGGCAAGGTCACCGCCGGGGAAGGGAAACACACCTGGCATCTGAGCTCGAATCTGTCGCCGGACGGCATCATGCTGGCGCGCCATGCCGCGCCTTCCGACGATGGCAAGTCGGCGGCACTGGTGCAATCGCTGGCGCGCCGCGCCCAGGGGCGCTCCATCTGGGGGGTGCTCCGCGGCGATGTCGACAACTTCGGGCTGCGCCTCCGCCGCGTTCACAGCATCGAAGAGCACGTGCCGCTCTCGGTGCTCTACAAGCAGTTTTTCGCCGGTGAGTTGGAAGTGCTCTGCTCCATGCCGGAGTTCTGGCGCAAGGTCACCATCCTTTATTCGGGCGGGGATGATTTTGCGGTGTACGGCTCTTGGGACGCTCTGATCGCGCTGGCGCGCGAGGTACAGCGCCTCTTCCACCGCTTCACCGAAGAAAACCTGAAGGAGTATCCGGGCGCGGAGGGCAAGACGATTTCGATGGCGGTCGCCCTGGCGCCCGAGACCTATTTCCCATTGGCCTCGGTCTACGAGGCAGCAGGACGCAATCTCGACCTGGCCAAGGCCTCCGACAAGGACTGCATCTATTTATTGGGCCGGATCCTCGAATGGCGCCATCTCAACGACGCCGCCGAACTGAAAGATACCGTCACCCGTCTGATTCATGATTTCCGCATGTCGCGGCAGTTCTTGTATCAATTACGCAGCATTTACCGCCATGAGGCTTATGGCGAGTCGGGCAGCGAAGTGCAGCGCACCTGGCGCTTTCAGCGCCGGTTCAACCGCGTCTTGAGCGGCACGCGCGACCGTGAGTTTCAGAAACTGCGGGCGCACTTGATCAGCGAACTGGTGGGGCGCAAATCCGCCGAGGTGAAGCTTCGGCCTGCGGGGCTGGTAGCCTTGGAATGGGCCAGACTGGTAACAGAAGGATAAGACATGACGCAAGAGCAGCAGCAACGGGTGAATCGCGAGAATCGCGCCCCCGGGACGCGGGAAGGCCGGCCTCCGCGCGAGGGGGGTGGCGAGCGCAGTGACCGCGGGGACCGCCGCGGCGGGGAGCGCGGCCGCCCCGAGGGTCCTCCGGAGATCGAGCTCGAGAAGCTGATCCACGACAGCTTGTACCTGGATAACCAGGCCCACTCCATCGTCAGCCGCATGCGCGACATGGACTCCGGCACCAAGAGCCAGTTGCGCCGTCTCTATAGCGCGGTCCGCCGCGCCGTCCGCGCGCCGGAGAGCGAACGGCAGCACGAGTTCGTCATGCTGCGCGCTCGCTTGGCGTATACGATCGCGCGGCACGGCCTGCGCAGCCTCGATCAGCTCGAGAAACTGTTGCTGCAGGTGACGCGCAAAAACGACATCCGCGGCTACGAGCGGTTCAAGGATCTTTTCGAGGCCATCGTGGCCTACAACGAGTAAACGATGAGCGCCCACACTGCCCAAACTGAGCTGAAGCTGATTGGAAAACTGATTCTGGAAGGCGAACTGCGCTGCGAGACCGGGCTACACGTCGGCGCTGGGAAAGGATCACTGGAGATTGGCGGTTCCGACAATCCGGTGGTGAAGGACGCCTTTGGCCGGCCTTATGTGCCGGGGAGCTCGCTGCGTGGCAAGATCCGGTCGCTGCTCGAGCAGAGCTCGGGCATGGTCGTGCCATCCGAGTTGGTCTACCTGTCGCGACGCAAAGGCCAGGAAGTGCGTATCCATCAGAGCGACCGGCCCGATGACGACATCTGTCTGCTGTTCGGGCGTAACCCCGGCCGCATGGAACGGGTGCAGGGCGAAACCCTGGAAACTTCGCAAGCCACGCCGGCCCGCCTCGCTGTTTTCGACGCGCCGCTCGATCCGGAAAGCATCACCGCGCAGATGCGCGAGAACCTGGACGACGAACTGACCGAGGTCAAGAGCGAGAACGCCATCGACCGCATCACGTCTCAGGCCAATCCGCGGACGCTCGAACGCGTGCCGGCTGGCGCGCGTTTCAAGACACGCTTCGTGATGGACGTGCTGTGCGAGGAAGATGCGCCTCTGTTTCTCCGCGTGCTGGAGGGCCTTCGCCTGCTCGAAGACGATTCGCTCGGCGGCGGTGGCTCGCGCGGCAGCGGCCGCGTGAGTTTCGCCGGGCTGCGTCTGGCGTGGCGTGGCAAGAACTACTATGCCGGTGGCGCGGAGGAAAAGGAAATCGTCGCCGGGGCCACACTGGCCGCCATTCAAAACGCGGTAACCGAATCGGCCTGGGCTTTCCTAAAAGAGGAGGCATGAATCCAGGCCTGACGGTGAAGCTGCGGCCGACCAGGCCGTGGCGCATCGGGCCCGATTCGGGCGCGCGTAACCAGGTGGACGTCGTGTACCACAGCGACTCGCTGTACTCCGCGGTCACGTCCGCCCTGGAGAGGCTGGGGTCGCTCGATGATTGGCTCTCCGCGACCGCGCGTAACGGTGCGCCTGCCGTGTGGTTCGGCTCTTGTTTCCCGTTCATCGAGGAGGCCGACTTCGTGGTTCCGCCCCGCACTGTTTGGCCTCCGGCGGCGCCCGCACTGCTGGCGGCGCGCGTGCGCTGGAAAAGCGCGCGTTTCGTGCCGCTCGGTGTCGTGCGAGCCGTCGTGGCGGGCGAAGGTCTAGACGAAAACCGTTGGGCTGTGGATGGCCCGAGCGGCTGTCTGGTTCCCACTGGATGCTTGGGCCCGTTTCGAATGGGAGTGCGCTGGAACGCGGCCGTCGATCGCCTGGCCGGCACGAGCGAGCGCCATTCCACGGCGTGCCTGGAGTTCCGTTCGGGCGCGGGACTGTGGACAGTGGTTTCGTTTGCCGACGACCGGGCGCGCGAACGTTGGCTCGAGCCGGTGAAGGCGGCGTTCCGCCTTCTGGCCGATAGTGGGTTCGGCGGAGAACGTTCGCGCGGCTGGGGGCGTTCGGAGACTCCGGACTTTGCCGAAGGCGGGCTGCCGGAGATGATTTTGGGAAACGGGGCGCGAGAGCCCGAAGACGGGCGCCAGGGGTCGGGGGTCGGGGGCCAATGGCTCTTGTCGCTGTTCACGCCGTCGCCCTCCGATTCGGTCGATTGGACGCGCGGCAGCTACAC
>JAGWQP010000386.1 GCA_028876805.1 Acidobacteriota bacterium
ACCAATGGGGCAACATCCTGTCCGGCCGCGAACTCATCCGCAGAGTGCTGGGAATGCGCAGCGAAGGAATCACTTTCCGGCTGCTCGCCACCGCCGAGGGAAAAAAATTCGGCAAAACAGAGGAAGGCGCCGTGTGGCTCGATCCAAAACGCACGAGCCCCTATCAAATGTATCAATACTGGTTGCAAACCTCCGACGCCGACGTTATCCGGTACTTACGATTGTTCACGTTCCTCGGTCCCGACCGGATTGAGGAGCTGGCGCAGGGCGTGGCAACGCTCCCGGAGCAGCGGGAGGCGCAGCAGGTTCTGGCGGCCGAGTCGACGGCAATCATTCACGGCCCGGTTATCGCGCGGGCCGTCGCAGCCGCCAGCCGTATTCTGTTCTCCCAATCCGACGAGATACCCGGCGCGGAAACCGTGGCTCAGCTCGCGCGCGAAGTTCCGGTGACACAATTGGCGCGCCGCGAATTGGACGCCGGCGTGACGCTGGTCGATCTGCTGGTCCGCACACGCCTGGGAGAAAGCAAGGGCGCCGCCCGCAAATTGATGGAGGGAGGCGGCGTTTACGTCAACAATCGCCGGCAGAGCGACGTGCGCAAGACCGTCTCCGCGGCAGACCTCGAATGGCCGGGCGCCATCTTGTTGCGCGCGGGCAAACGCAACTACCACCTGGTCGTGATCGAGTAGCGAGCCCGTCCCGTGAGAAAAATCTTCTACTGGAGGCTCAAGCATCGGGAGATCCAACTCGGCGACCGGACGCGCTTAATGGGGGTCCTGAACGTAACACCCGATTCGTTTTCCGATGGCGGCAAGTATTCCGATCCCGACCGCGCGTTCGCCCGTGCGCTCGAGTTGGAGGAGCAGGGTGCCGACATCATTGATGTCGGCGCCGAATCCACTCGTCCCGGTTCCGAACGCATCTCGGTGGCCGAGGAAGTGCGCCGCCTGATCCCGGTCCTGAAACGCCTGAAGGGGCGGCTGAGCGTTCCGGTCTCGGTGGACACCTACAAAGCCGAGGTCGCCGAGCGCGCTCTCGACCTGGGAGTCGAAATCATCAACGACCCATCCGGCCTCACCTTCGAGCCGCAATTGGCGCGCGCCGTTTCCAATCACGATGCCGGCCTGATCCTCAACCACATGCGTGGGCGGCCCGAGACTTGGGCGAAACTCGGCCCTATGCCCGATCCGATGGGCGCTATCACCCGTGACCTGGATGCGGCCGTCAGCCGGGCGCGTCACGTGGGCATCGACAAAAGCAAGCTCGCCATTGACCCCGGCCTCGGGTTCGGCAAACGAAAAGAGCAGAATTCCTTCATCCTGGGGCGCCTCGGACAGCTGGCGGCGCTCGATCTGCCGATTCTCATCGGACCCTCCCGCAAGGCCTTTCTGGCGCACCCCAGCGTGGAGGAGACCGACTTCGCCACGGCAGCCGCAGTAGCAGCAGCCGTCCTCTCCGGCGCACATCTGGTACGGGTACACCAAGTGCGGGAAATGCGCGCGGCAGCCAATGTGGCCGACGAGATCCTTCGCGCCACTGCGATCTGACTCCCCGCCTCCAGCAAATCCCGCGCAGCGGTTGCGCCCTTCCCCGTCCTGCCCTCTTCGTTATAATGTGACCCGGGGGCCTTCCCCGACCAATGAACGATATTAAGAAGAAACTTCAGGAGGAAATTGCGGCGCTCGAGTACGAGTTGCGCAACGAGTTACCGAAAGAGATTCTCAAGGCTCGGGCCCATGGAGACCTGAGCGAAAATGCGGAATATCACGCCGCTAAGGACCGACAAGGCCTCGTCAACGCCCGTCTGAATCATCTCAAAAAGCGGCTTGCCGACATGTCGATGGTTAATTTGGGCAAGATTCCCCACGACAAAGTCGGACTCGGCTCCACGGTTGTCGTGCTGGATGTAAGACGCGAGGAAGAAATCACTTACAATTTAGTTACCAGCGAAGAAGCGGATGCGGCGAAGGGGAAAATCTCCACCACGTCGCCCATCGGGCGGGCTTTGCTAGGCAAAGAAGTAGGGGATGTGGCGCGCGTGCAGAGTCCGGGAGGCGTCAAGGAAATGGAAATCCTGAAGCTGACGACCATTCACGACGCGGAATGATATGACGTTCACCCGGCTGATCGGCGAAATCTGCGGTGCGATTGTCGACCGCATCGTGCGCTGGCTGGCCCTCTCGCGGATCCACCCGAACGTACTGACGTTTCTGGGTCTGGTAATTAACGCCTGGGCCGCGTTTCTGTTTGCGGAGGGGCGGTTCCGGGCGGCTGCCGCGGTAGTGATTGGCGCGGGTCTGTTCGACATGGTGGACGGCCGCGTGGCTCGCGCTACCGATCGGGTCACGAAATTCGGCGGTTTCTTCGATTCCGTACTAGACCGCTACTCGGACCTCGCTTTGCTGGTGGGTCTGTTGGTCTACTATGCCTCGATCAACCGTTTCTTCTACATCGTACTGACAGCCATCGTGATGGCCGGTTCGGTCATGGTTAGCTACACCCGCGCCAGCGCCCAGAACTATATCCCCCGGTGTAAGGTGGGCTTTCTCGAGCGGCCGGAGCGCGTCGTTTTGATAATCATCGGTGCGCTGTTCGGCCGCATGGCTCAGGTGTTGTGGGTGATTGCGGTGCTTGCGAACCTTACCGTGATTCATCGGATGATTTATACCTGGCAGGAGGCGCGGCGTCTGGAAGACGCCCAGCTGCGCGCCGTGTCTAACCCTCCAGAATCACGTGCGCCATCCCCAGCTCCGCCGTATGCGTGAGCGAAAGCCAGATCTGGCGAACCCCCAGTTGCTGAGCAATCTCGGATGCCACCCCGTGTAGCCGGAGCGTCGGCCTGCCGGAGGGCAGGTTCACCACCTCGAAATCCCGCCACGTCACGCCCCGCTTCCACCCGGTTCCGATGGCCTTCATCCCGGCCTCTTTGGCGGCGAAGCGCGCTGCATAACGCTCGAAGCGGTTGGCCTTGCGCTCGACGTAGGCGATCTCCGGCGACGTGTAGATCCGTTCGATAAAGCGGCCGCCGTGGCGTTCGATGGCTGCCCGGATACGCGGCACTTCCGCCAGGTCCACGCCCGTCCCCAGAATCATTTGAGATCGGATCCCGAGGTACTGAGGGTCAGGCGGCCGTGTTTGACGCCTTTGGTGCTGATTAGCGCGTCGGCGACTTTGCGGACTTCCGCCGCTCGGCCCCGCACCACCAGCACCTCCAGACAGTTGTCGTGGTCCAGGTGCACGTGCAGCGTCGACAAGATGGACCGGTGAAAATCGTGCTGGATGTCTGTCAACTTTTCGTTCAGCAGACGGACATGATGATCGTAGACTAACGTGACAGTGCCCACGACCGGACTATCGGGGGATTCCCAGGTCTTCTCCACCAGCTCGTCGCGAATCAAGTCGCGGAATGCTTCGGACCGGTTGGAATAGCCGCGCTGCGCGATCAGGCGGTCGAACTTACGGAGCAGATCGGAATCGATCGCCACACCGATTCGGCTGAGGCCGCTCATCGCTACACATCTTAGCAAAGGGCTCTTTCGACTCCGGCCGAAGACCGGGGAGCGGTGGGTGGCACGATTCTTGAAATCGTGCTACGGTGGGAAGGCCGTGCACATTCCCGATGGCTTTCTGTCGACTCCGGTTTGGGCCGCGCTGGACACGGCCGCCGTGCCGGCGGTCGCCTGGGTCGCCCGGCGCGCGCAGAGGGGTTTCGACGATCGCCAGGCTCCGCTGCTGGGATTGATGGGCGCGTTTGTGTTCGCCGCTCAGTTGATCAATTTTCCGGTGGGTGCAGGCACGAGCGGGCATCTGGTGGGCGCCGCCTTGCTGGCGTTCACTTTGGGTCCGGCAGCGGCCAGTGTCGTAATGACCGCAATACTCGGGATCCAAGCGCTGGTTTTCCAGGACGGAGGACTGCTCGCACTGGGCGCCAACATCGTGAACATGGCGCTCGTCGGTGTACTGGCCGGGTACCTGCCCTATCGGTTGGGTGGCGCCGGCGAATGGCGGCGGTTTTCGATTTTCGCCGGCGCGTCGCTTTCGGTCGTTGTCGCCGGGTGCCTGGCTCTTTCCGAACTCCTGATCTCGGGGGTGAGAATGCAGACGTCCCTGCTTGGGATTTCGCTCGCCGTGTTCCTGGTCTCGGCGATTCTCGAAGGAGTAATTACGCTCGCCGTCGTCCGGAGCCTGGAACGGATTCAGCCGACATTGCTCCAGGACTCGCCTCCGCACAAGTCGCCGGCTCTTCTATTCATTGCTGTAGCGGCCGTCCTATTGGCCTCGGTGGGGGTCCTGTTCGCGTCGCAAGCTCCCGACGCGATCGAGCAGCTGACCGAACATGCGGGCCCCCGCTCGTTCGGTTGGCTGAGGCAAGCCGGGACCGGGCTTGCCGGATTGGCGCTCATTTATGGCTTGTGCCTAGCCATCGGGCGCACCGTCTCGCGCAACAGGAGCGTCTGAGTTGCGGCACGTGATCTTGGAGCGCTGGAGCCGCGGCGAAAGCTGCGTGCACCGTCGCGATCCGCGAGCCAAGATTGTCGCCCTGATCACCTTCCTGGCCGTCGTCGCCACCGCCCACCGCGCGCTCGCGTGGCTGGCGCCGGGTTTGCTCCTGCTGCTGTTGGCGGGCTTAGTCCTGGCGAAGCTGCCCCTCACCGGAGCTCTGGTGCGAGCTGCGCTGGTAGTTCCCTTTACGGGTGTGTTCGCCTTGATCTGCTGGTTTGCCGGCGAACCGGCTCTGGGGCTTCGGTTGCTGGCGAAGAGCTATTTGTCGGCGCTTGCGGTTATCTGGGTAGTAGCCACCACGCCACTGCCCGCACTCCTCAACGGATTCGAAATGACCGGCGTTCCGCGGTTCCTGCTCGTGGTCTGTCAGTTCCTCTACCGGTATCTGTTTGTGATTTCCGAGGAAGCACAACACATGAGCAAAGCGGCGGCTGCGCGCGGCACAGCGGCGCGGAACTGGACGGCCCCCGGTCCCAGTTTTCGCGCCGCCGCCGGCGCTCTGGGAGTGCTCTTCGCTCGTTCCTACGCACGAGCCGGAGACATTCACCGCGCCATGTTGGCGCGCGGCTTCGACGGCCGTTTTCTGCAGCTCCACTCCGAAAATTTCCGGCCCGCCGACACGGCTTTCGCCCTCGTCGCCTCGCTCGCGCCCGTGGCCGTTCGCCTAACCGTGGAGAGGGTAGTCGGTTGACCCCACTGGTCGAAGTCCACGGCCTTCGCTTCCGCTACGACGACGGAACGGCCGCCCTGAACGGTGTCGACTTCCACCTCAATGCGGGCGAGACGGTGGCTCTTTTGGGGCCCAACGGCAGTGGCAAGACAACCTTCGTGCTACACCTCAATGGTTTGCTCCGGGGACAGGGCAGGGTTAGCGTCTCCGGACTGACAGTCGAGCCAAAGAACATCCCGGCGATCCGGCGCAAGGTCGGAATTGTGTTTCAGGATTCCGAGAGCCAGCTGTTCATGCCGACCGTCCTCGAGGATGTGGCTTTCGGGTTGCTCAACCGCGGCTTGGACTCTGTAACGGCACGGGGGCGGGCCTCGGCCGCGCTTGAAACCGTCGGCATGTCCGCTGCGGCAGCGCGCGCGCCCTACCACCTGAGCGCCGGCGAGAAAAAAAGAGTGGCTATCGCAGGAATCATCGCGATGGAGCCGGAGGTTCTCGTCCTCGACGAACCTACTGCCAGCCTCGACCCGCCCGGGCAGCGCTCGCTGGCCGGGCTGGTTGCCGACTTACCTCAGGCCAAAATTCTAGTCACTCACGACGTCCCCTTCGCCTTGGCCCTTTGTCAGCGGGCCGTGTTTTTCCAGGCCGGTCGCATCGCAGCGGAAGGACCTGTCGAAGAAATGGTCTGCCGCTTTGATTGGCACTTTGCCTTCGAGCGAAGTAAGTCGCCTCGCTGACCGGCTTACTCGTGCTTAGCGGCTTGGGCCGCCCGCTTGCGGTGCTCCGCCCAGCGTCTTTTCTGTGCTAATGCAATCCGCCGCCTGGCGGCCGGGCTCAAGACACGCTTGACTCCGGTCCTTTTGGTTACCGCCGCCTCCGGCAGCACCGTCGTGCCGCCTTTTAGCTGGCCCTGGATCTCTCGAATCTTGTCTTCGATTTTTTGTCTTTCTATCTGGTAACCCACCAGCGCCATCTGAAGCGTGTTTACATCCTGAATATTTCGTCCTCTTGGCATCGTTTCACCTCCGCATACTATAACATGAGGTGATTCCTGTTGTAAGAGTATTGAGCTTAGCGAGTCATGAAACTTGTTATCCAGCGTGTGAAGGAAGCCAGCGTTCGTGTGAATGACGACGTTACCGGAGCTATCCGGACCGGTTTGTTGGTGTTTGTCGGGATCGCGCGGACTGATACCCACGAAGATGTGGATTACCTCGTGGATAAGCTTATAGGACTTAGGGTTTTTCCCGATGAAAATGGGAAGATGAACCGTAACGTCGTCGAGGCCCGTGGTTCGGTGCTGGTAGTTTCCCAGTTTACCCTCTATGGCGACTGCCGGCGCGGAAAGCGTCCCAGTTTCGACGAAGCGGCGCCACCCGACGAGGCGATAGCCCTTTATAGCTACTTCCTCGGACAGATACGCCGCGGCCCAGTGCCCGTGGAAAGCGGCGTGTTCCAGGCCTCGATGCAAGTCCATTTAGTGAATGATGGTCCGGTTACGATCCTAATCGATTCCGGCGGCCGGCCGAGACGGGACGGCTAGCCGAACGTATACTGAAATTTGTCCACCATTCGTCCAATCCGCTATCGCGACGCTGGCGTCAACATCGATGAGGCCGATCGCGCTGTCTCATCGATCAAGAAACTCGCCAAGCGTACGTTTACTCACGGCGTCCTCGCCGACATCGGAAGTTTCGGCGCCTCTTATGAGCTTTCCGGGCTGCGTAGGCCGGTGTTGGTCAGTTCGGCCGACGGAGTGGGAACCAAACTGAAGATCGCGTTTCTCACCGGCCGCCATGACACCGTCGGAGAGGACTTGGTGAACCATTGCGTCAATGACATCGCGGTTCAAGGCGCGGTTCCTTTGTTCTTCCTGGATTACTTCGCCACCGGCAAGCTAGATGCGGCGATCGCCGCGGCGGTTGTCGCGGGTATCGCGCGCGGGTGCAAGCTGAACGGCTGTGCCTTGATCGGGGGCGAAACCGCGGAAATGCCCGGCTTGTACGCCGAAGGAGAATATGATTTGGCGGGGTTTATCGTCGGCGCCGCCGAACGATCTCAATTACTCACTCCAACAAGCGTCCGCTGCGGGGATCTGTTACTCGCCCTCCCCTCCACCGGTCTCCACACCAACGGCTATTCACTGGCGCGGCAGCTCTTGTTTGATCGCGCTGGATACGGCCCCGCAACGGTTCTGCCGGAAATCGGCCGGAGCCTAGCAGACGCATTGCTGGCGGTCCACCGCAGTTATCTGAAACCGATTGGCGCGCTGATCAAGGCGCGCCTGCTGCATGGCGCGGCTCACATTACCGGCGGCGGCATCACCGACAACGCACCGCGTATGCTGCCCACCGGATTGGCCGTGTCGATCGACGCCGCGTCCTGGAAAATTCCTCCTTTGTTTGAAGTCCTCCGGCGCATCGGCCATATCCCCGAGGATGACTACCGGCGTACCCTGAACCTGGGCGTGGGCATGATTCTGGCGGTTCCGACGCCTTCCGCGGGCAAAGCTGAAGCGCTGCTACGCCGGTTGGGCGAGTCTCCGTTTCGGATCGGCCGAGTGGTGGAGCGCCGGCGCGGGCGTCCTCGCGTGGACTACCAATGAAGCGGCTGGCGATTCTGCTCTCCGGCCGCGGCTCCAACTTCGAAGCGATCGCCAACAACGTGGCCTCGGGAGCCATCGAGGCGTCCATCGCCGTGGTCATCAGCAACCGGCCCGAAGCACGCGGATTGGATATCGCCCGCCAGCGGGGTCTCGACACCCTCGTTCTCCCCTCTAAAGGCATGGACCGGGAGGCCTATGACCGGTGCCTGATTGACGGGTTGCGCCCCTTCCAGCCAGATCTGATCTGCCTCGCCGGTTTCATGCGCCTGCTGAGTGCTGCCTTCGTCCGCGAGTTTCCGAACCGCATCCTCAACATTCACCCTTCTCTGCTGCCCGCCTTCTCCGGCTTAGACGCACAGCATCAGGCACTGGCGTATGGGGTAAAGGTAAGCGGCTGTACCGTTCACTTTGTGGACGAGTATCTCGATGCAGGCCCGATTTTGCTGCAAGCCGCCGTGCCGGTCCACGACCGCGACACCGAGGAAACCCTTTCAGCGCGCATCCTTGAGGAGGAGCATCGAATTTATTCCGAAGCCATCCGTATCGCTTTAAGCGGCCGCTATCGCATTGACGGCCGCCGCGTGATTGTCGGTTAGATGGCTCGGACTCCGCCTTGGCGTAGCCGCCTGCCACGAATTATACGAGTTTCACGCAGGGGCCAAACCCGCTTCACGCTGGCATTCGCCGGCTTCGCGAATTTTTATCTTGCCGGCCTCCACGTTATGGAGAATCTGGATCCCCATCGCTCGAAGTGGCTGCACGCGACCACGCCGGACTCGAGTTCGCGAGCAACCGGGCGAAACGGCCTGCTATCGGCTCCGACCGAATCCCTGGAATCCAACCGGGTAATCGAGGTCCGTCGCCGACGATTCGGCTGCCCGCGATCGTAACGAACGCCCCGCGGTATCATGGGTTCGATGAAGCTAGCCGCGGGGATTGGCGATGCCGGATATCCTCTGAAACTCGAACTGGCAGTCGAGTTGGTTTGCGGTTCTATCAATGCACGTTTCTGGGGCACCGGCGGCGATCGGCGGCGCCTCGCGAAAATCGCGGCCTGCGAAGCAGAATTCGG